>NZ_JBFBIV010000089.1:0-33388 GCF_040702025.1 Streptomyces sp. NPDC088194
CTCGCCCTACGCGTCTCCGAGTTCCCTGAGCCGCACCCGGCCGGGTGCGAAGTCCGGGGAGTCGATGGCGACGTCCATGTTCCCGGCATCGATGGACGCCACCTGCCAGCGCCGACCGTCGATCTCGACCGTGTCACCGACCAGGAGATCGCGATACGAGGCGAGGTACTGTCCCTTGGAAGCCACGCCGATCGAGCAACTCGGAGGACTTTCGGCGAAGTTGTCGGCGACCACGCTCATGTCCGGGCCGGTGTCGGGAACGTGCCAGCGCAGCGTCCAGCGGCCGTTGTCGATGCTCGGCCACCTGGCCATGTCCTTCTCCTGCTCCGTGAGGTTCTTGCCGGGCGCGGTGAGGACCACCCGGTAGGTGCAGATCTGAGCGACGACGTAGACGCCACCGCCGAGGGTGACCTTCTGCCGCGGAGCCACGGTGGTCTTGCGACCGCCCTGGGTCAGCACCGCGGTACGGCTCTTGCCGTCCGCGGCCGCCGACGCGTACGTCACCCACCGACCGCCCGGCAGGGCCGCCCCTCCCCCGCGCAGGATGTGCAGCCCGCCGACCGGACTCAGGTCACCGACACAGACCGGCCCTGGGTCCGGGGTGACCGAGGTGCGGGCCGACGACACGGTGGACGGCGCATGCGGAGTCGGGCCGGCCTGGCCGCTCCAGGAGGCCCCGCACCCGACGGCACCCAACCCCAGGGCTCCGAGCACCCCGCAGACCGCCGCCCACCCCCGCCGGTCCCGCCTGACCGCCGGCCTCATGAGGGCATCGACAGCGCTTCGGGATCACCGAAGAACTCCTTGTACTGCTCCGGTGTGGCGGTGATCTCGGGCCAGTCCGGCCCCCAAGGGTTCCCCAGCACGATGTCGCCGCTCTTCGTGAATCCCTTCACGTAGTAGACGTGCCGGGTCGAGAAGGTATCGCCCCAGATCTGCTGGCCCTTGGTTTCCTGGTCAGCGCTGGACCCCGTACTCACGATCACCGGGTGCCCGGACTGGAACGACTTGCGGATGGACGGCACGTCGGAGTCGATCTTCTTCGAGTCGTTACCGGTGACGTAGGGGGGCGCCTTCTGGTTGAAGTCCCACTCGGTCGCGCCGTAATCGCCCTGCTCGGCCCGGTCGTACAGCGGGTCGCCCTGGTGGTCGTCCGGGGCACCGCCCGTGTCGCCCGCGTACATCAGGGCGAATGCCTTTTCGTAGTAAGCGGGCCAGGTCTCGCCGGTCGACCGGGCAGAAACGAGATTGCCGTCCTTGTCCATGGGCAGGTCAGGAGTCACCGTCACCCAGTGGACTTTGCCGTTCTTGTCCCAGATCCGTACGTTGACGGTGCCGTTGGCGTTCTGCTTGATCCCCTCGGCAATGAACTTCGGATCACGTTGCGCCGTGGCGGAGAGCGAAGCGATGTACCAGCAGTCACCGAATCTGCCCTGGCTGACCTGGGACGCATCGACCGTCCCAGGCGTCTTGAACAGCGGGTCCTGCGGCGTGCCGTAGTGCATGCCGTGAACGCCCTGTTCCTGCTGGGAGTTCTGGCCCTCGAGCCACGCGTCCGTCGTGTCGAAGCCCGGCTGGACCGGGAAGGCCGCCTCGATCTTGGGCCAGTGCGTGGGGCCCGCCTTCTTCAGCAGGGAACTGGTGAAGTCGCGGTACTCGCCCGAGGGAAGGCCGTTGGAGTGCTGGAAGGGCCAGATGCCGCTGTTGCCGGTGTGGGTGGCCACGTCGTTGAAGTGGGCCAGGTCACCCGCCGGGACCTTGTCGAGGAACGCGTCGAGCTCGGTCGGGGTGAGGCCGTCGAGGTCGCCCTTGATCCGTTCCAGGTCGGAACGGCCGTCGGTGTCACCGGCGTTCTTGCCGTTGAGCTCGGCGAGGTCGGTCAGCGCGGTGTTGATCTTCTTCTGGTCCGGCGGCTTCTCGTCGTCGAAGTAGAGCGACGGGTCGACGTCGTATCCGTCGTCGACGAGCTTCTGCACACCCCCGAGTTGGGCGCAGCGGCGCTTCATCGACGCCTGGGTGTCGTCGAGTTCACCGGTCAGGGTGCCCGGCATGCAGCGGTAACCGCCGAAGAAGAGACCGCCCATCAGGTCGCCGACGAGCGGCTGGAGCAAGGCGCTGGTGGTGACCGGTTTGCTGCCGTTGAGGAGGCCGTTGGCGCGGGTCAGGACCATGGCGACCTGCCGGTGCAGGGGGCCCGCGCCCTGGCTCGCCTTCTCCAGGCCGCCGGCCAGCGTGCCGATCTTCTCGGTGTCGAATCCCGCGAACCCCATCAGCCGCCCCCCTTCGCGGACTGCTGCTTCTTCTTCGCCGCGGCCTGGTCGTCGAGCGCCTGCGCCTCGGTCTCCCAGCGGGACGCGTCGGCGACGAGGTCCGACGCCATCCGGTGGAGTGTGGTCTTGCGCGCCACGAGCATCGAGGTGGTGCTCGTGGCGTACGGCCCGTGCCAGATCCCGGCCTTGGCCTGGCCCACCGCGTTGTCCAGGTAGGGACCCATCGATCCCGCGAGCTTGCGGGCGGTACGCGCGCAGTCCCGCAAGTCGGTGGCGCGTTGCTTCAGTTGCTCGGGTGTCTCGCCCGGATCTTCCTGCTTCTGCCCCATGCGTTACCCCCCGGTGTTCGCCATGTGGTGTCACCGTAGGGGCGCGGAAGCGCGGCAAGAGAGCGGTCGGGGGCGGGTGTTACGGGATCGGGACAGCCGTGATCGGCATGTGACGCCGGGTGAGGGGGACTTCAGCCGCCGTGGCCGGTCTTGCGGGTGTGGAGCTGGCGGGCGACCTCCGCGATGGAGCCGGAGAGGGAGGGGTAGACGGTGAAGGCGTTGGCGATCTGCTCGACGGTGAGGCTGTTGTCGACGGCGATCGAGATGGGGTGGATCAGCTCGCTCGCCTTGGGCGCGACCACGACGCCGCCGACCACGATGCCGGTGCCGGGGCGGCAGAGGAGTTTGACGAAGCCGTCGCGGACCCCCTGCATCTTCGCCCGCGGGTTGCGCAGCAGCGGCAGCTTGACGACGTTCGCCTCGATCCGCTTGGCGTCGATGTCCGCCTGGGTGTAGCCGACGGTGGCGATCTCCGGGTCGGTGAAGACGTTGGAGGAGACGGTCTTGAGGTTGAGCGGGGCCACCGCGTCGCCGAGGAAGTGGTACATCGCGATCCGCCCCTGCATCGCGGCGACCGAGGCGAGCGCGAAGATGCCGGTGACGTCGCCGGCCGCGTAGACGCCGGGGGCGCTGGTGCGGGAGACCTTGTCCGTCTTGATGTGCCCGGAGTCGGTGAGCTTGACGCCGGTCTCCTCCAGGCCCATCCCGCCGGTGTTGGGGATCGCGCCGACCGCCATCAGGCAGTGCGTGCCGCTGATCATCCGGCCGTCGGAGAGTGCCACCTCGACCCGGTCGCCGACCCTCTTCACGGACTGCGCGCGGGAGCGGGCCATCACGTTCATGCCGCGGCGGCGGAAGACGTCCTCCAGGACGGCGGCGGCGTCCGGGTCCTCGCCCGGCAGCACCCGGTCGCGGGAGGAGACCAGCGTGACCCGGGAGCCGAGCGCCTGGTAGGCGCCCGCGAACTCCGCGCCGGTGACGCCGGAACCGACCACGATCAGCTCTTCCGGCAGCTCGTCGAGGTTGTAGACCTGGGTCCAGTTCAGGATGCGCTCGCCGTCGGGCAGCGCGTCCTCCAGCTCGCGCGGGCGGGCCCCGGTCGCGATCAGCACCGCCTCGGCGGTCAGCCGCTCGCTGCTGCCGTCGGCGGCCTCGACCACGACACAGCGGGTGCCCTCGGCGGTCGGGCAGCCCTCCAGCCGGCCCCGGCCGCGCATCACCCGGGCGCCGGCCCGGGTCACGGCGGCGGTGATGTCGTGCGACTGGGCGAGCGCGAGCCGCTTCACCCGGCGGTTCACCTTGCCGAGGTCCACCCCGACCACCCGGGCCGAACGGTCCAGCGGCGGCGTGTCGTCGGCGACGATGATGCCCAGCTCCTCGTACGAGGAGTCGAAGGTCGTCATCACCTCGGCCGTGGCGATGAGGGTCTTGGACGGCACGCAGTCGGTCAGCACCGACGCCCCGCCCAAGCCGTCGGTGTCCACGACGGTCACCTCCGCGCCGAGCTGCGCCGCTACGAGCGCGGCTTCGTAGCCGCCGGGTCCGCCACCGATGATCACGATCCGAGTCACGTACCCCATTGTCCCGCACGTGCCAAGCGCTCGCCGCCAGGGTCCTGCCCGTACGGCGGCGGGGCAGTGGTACGGGCGCGCGACACCGCGACGACACCGCGACGGCGCCACGACGGGCGCCCGCCCCCGGCCCGCCCCCTCCCCGCCGCCGTACGAAAACGGGCGGCCCCGCGGGCGGGCTCGCGGCGGCTTCGCGGCCCACCTCGCGGACCACCTCCCGAGCGACGTCGCAGGTCGCGCCGCGGGCACCGGCGAAGGCCCGGCGCAGCCGCCCGCCCCCCGGATCGCACACGGACGCCGCGTCCGCTCCTTACGCCGCGCGAACCCCGCTCCCGTACTCTCGTGACCATGTCGCTCTACGCCGCCTACGGAAGCAACCTCGACGCGCGGCTGATGACGCGCCGCGCCCCGCACTCCCCGCTGCGCGGCACCGGGTGGCTCGACGGGTGGCGGCTGACCTTCGGCGGCGAGCAGATGGGCTGGGAGGGCGCGCTGGCCACGGTCGTGGAGGCGCCGGGCCACCAGGTGTTCATCGGGTTGTACGACATCGCCGAGGTCGACGAGGAGTCCATGGACCGGTGGGAGGGCGTACCGCTGGGCATCTACCGGCGGACGACCCTGCGCGTACACACCCTCGACGGCGACGAGGCGGCCTGGCTGTACGTCCTCAACGACTACGAGGGCGGCCTGCCCTCCGCCCGCTACCTCGGCGAGCTCGCGGACGCCGCCGAGTCCGCCGGCGCGCCGTACGACTACGTGATGGAACTGCGCAAGCGGCCCTGCTGAGGCACCCCGCGGAGCCGCCGTCCACGCGCCGTCCACGCGCCGTCCACCGCACCGGGCCGCCGCACTCCGGCCACCCGGGTGGCCGAGCCCACCCCGGTCGTCAATTGTCGGAAGATCCGATTTCCGAACGTCATGTTTCTGCGGCGTCTACGCGCGTAGGGAAACACGGGTTACGCTCATCCGCGTGAACGCTTCCGCAGAACCCGATCCCTACGCCGCGGCCGATGCCGCCGCTGCCCGCCTCCGCGAGCTGACCGGCGCCGACACGCACGACGTGGCCCTCGTCATGGGCTCGGGCTGGGTGCCCGCCGCCGACGAACTCGGCACCCACGACCACGAGGTACCGATCACCGATCTGCCCGGGTTCCCGGCGCCCGTGGTCGCCGGGCACTCCGGGCAGGTCCGCTCGGTACGGATCGGCGAGGTGCGCGCCCTCGTCTTCCTCGGCCGCACCCACCTGTACGAAGGGCGCGGCGTGGACAGCGTCGTGCACGGCGTCCGTACCGCGGTCGCGGCCGGCTGCAAGACGATCGTGCTCACCAACGGCTGCGGAGGGCTCCGCCCCGGGTACCGGCCCGGCCAGCCCGTCCTGATCAGCGACCACATCAACATGACGGCCACCTCCCCGCTGCGCGGGCCGCGCTTCGTCGATCTCACCGACCTCTACTCGCCGCGGCTGCGGGCGCTGTGCCAGGAGGTCGACCCCTCCCTCGAAGAGGGTGTCTACGTCCAGTTGCCCGGCCCGCACTACGAGACCCCCGCGGAGATCGGCATGGTCCGCGCGATAGGGGGTGACCTCGTGGGGATGTCCACCGCCCTGGAGGCGATCGCCGCGCGCGAGGCGGGGGCCGAGGTCCTCGGGATCTCCCTCGTCACCAACCTCGCGGCCGGGATGACCGGGGCGCCCCTCAACCACGAGGAGGTCCTCGAAGCCGGCCGGGTCTCCGCCGCCCGCATGGGCGCCCTCCTCCACCAGGTCCTGGGCCGACTCTGACCCACCCGAGCAAGAACCAAGCCGCCCGGCGATTGAGGGCAAAGAGGCGGACCGGCCCGAGCACGAGCGGGCCCGCCCGGCGATCGAGGGCAGACGAACGGACAAAGGAGGACCGACGTGCGGTTCGAGCCCACGCAGTGGATCGCTGAGGACCCCGACCCCGACACCCGGGCGGAACTCGAAGCCCTCGTACGGGCCGCGGACGGCGGGGACGAGGACGCCCGGGCGGACCTCGCGGACCGCTTCCGGGGCACCCTGGAGTTCGGCACCGCCGGGCTGCGCGGCGCGATGGGCGGCGGCCCGATGCGGATGAACCGCGTTGTGGTGATGCGCGCGGCGGCGGGCCTGGCCGCGTACGTACAGGACACCCGCCCGGCGGACCAGGGCCCCGGCCTCGTGGTGATCGGGTACGACGCCCGGCACAAGTCGGAACGCTTCGCGCGGGACACGGCCGCCGTGATGACCGGCGCGGGCCTGGCCGCGGCGGTGCTGCCACGCCCGCTGCCCACCCCCGTCCTGGCGTTCGCGATCCGCCACCTCGGCGCGGCCGCCGGGGTGATGGTGACCGCGAGCCACAACCCGCCGCAGGACAACGGCTACAAGGTCTACCTGGGCGACGGCTCGCAGATCGTGCCGCCCGCGGACGCGCAGATCGCCGAGCGGATCGCGGCGGTCGGCCCGCTGAAGACCGTACCGACGCCCGAGGACGGCTGGACGGTGCTCGGCGAGGACGTCGTGGCGGCGTACCTGGACCGCGCGGTGGGCGTGGTCGCCCCGGACGGCCCGCGCGAGGTGTCGACGGTCTACACGCCGCTGCACGGAGTGGGCCTGCGGACGCTGCTCGCCGCGTTCGACCGGGCCGGGTTCCCCGCGCCCGCCGTGGTGCCGTCGCAGGCCGAACCCGACCCGGACTTCCCCACCGTGGCGTTCCCGAACCCCGAGGAACCCGGGGCGATGGACCTCGCCTTCGAGACCGCCCGCGCGCACCGCCCCGACCTGGTGATCGCCAACGACCCCGACGCGGACCGCTGCGCCGTGGCCGTACCCGACCCGGCCGCCCCCGGCGGCTGGCGGATGCTGCGCGGCGACGAGCTGGGCGCGCTGCTCGCCGTCCACCTGGTCCGGCGCGGCGCCGCCGTCCCCGGCCGGGACACCTTCGCGGCGAGCATCGTCTCCTCCTCGCTGCTGTCGAAGATCGCCGCCCGCGCCGGCCTCGGCTACGCCGACACCCTCACCGGCTTCAAGTGGATCTCCCGCGTGCCGGGCCTGCGGTACGGCTACGAGGAAGCGCTCGGCTACTGCGTCGACCCGGCGGGGGTCCGTGACAAGGACGGCATCACCGCCGCGCTGCTCATCGCCGAACTCGCCGCCGACCTCAAGCGGGACTCCCGCACGCTCGGCGACCTGCTCGACGAACTCGCCCTCACCCACGGGCTGCACGCCACCGACCAGCTCTCGGCCCGGGTCGCCGACCTGTCGCTGATCGGCGCGGCCATGGAACGCCTGCGGGCGCACCCCCCGACCGAGCTGGCCGACCTCGCCGTCACCGGGGTCGACGACCTCGCCGCCGGTTCCGCGGAGTTGCCGCCCACCGACGGCCTGCGCTACCGCCTGGCCGGGCCCGGGGTCGACGGCGCCCGTGTCGTGGTCCGGCCCAGCGGGACCGAGCCCAAGCTCAAGTGCTACCTCGAAGCGGTGGTGCCGGTGCCCGAGCCATCGGCCCTGCCCCAGGCCCGCGCCGCCGCGGCCGAGTTGCTCGCCGCCCTCAAGCGCGACCTGGCGACCGCGGCCGGCATCTGAGCGCCGCGGTCGCCCTGCGTCAGGGCCTGGCGTCGGAACCTGGCGTCGGGCTCTCGCCTCAGCCGAAGCGGCCCTGGACGTAGTCCGAAGTGCGCGGGTCCTGGGGGTGGTTGAACATCGCGTCGGTGGGGCCGTGCTCCACCACCGCCCCGGGGGTGCCCTGTTCGGCGAGGAAGAACGCGCACTGGTGGGAAACCCGGGCGGCCTGCTGCATGTTGTGGGTGACGATCACGATCGTCACCTCGTCGGACAGCTCGCCGATGGTCTGCTCGATCCGCCGGGTGGAGGTCGGGTCGAGTGCGGAGCACGGCTCGTCCATCAGCAGCACCCGGGGGCGCACCGCCAACGCGCGGGCGATGCACAGGCGTTGCTGCTGCCCGCCGGACAGCGCGCCGCCCGGCTGCCGCAGCCGGTCGGCGACCTCGCGCCACAGCCCGGCCTTGGTCAGGCACTCCTCGACCAGGGCGTCCCGCGCGGAGCGGTCGGCCTTGACCCCGTTCATCCGCAGCCCGGCGAGCACGTTGTCGTAGATCGACATCGCCGGGAAGGGGTTGGGCTTCTGGAAGACCATGCCGATCTCGCGGCGGGCGTGCGTGATCCGGCGGCCCCGGTCGTAGATGTCCTGGCCGTCCAGCAGCACCTGGCCGGCCAGTGCGGCGGTGCCGACCAGTTCGTGCATCCGGTTGAGGATGCGCAGGAAGGTGGACTTGCCGCAGCCGGACGGGCCGATCAGCGCGGTGACGCGCTGCGCGGGCATGGTGAGCGAGACCTGGTCGAGGACCTTGTGGTCGCCGAACCAGGCGGACACGTCGCGGGCCTCCAGCGTGGCGGAGCGCGAACCCGCCCCGGACGGCGGCGGCGCGAGCACGGCCGCGCCGGCGAACGGCGCGCTGCCGGTGGCCGTCCCCGCAGGTCCCCCAGGTCCCGCAGGTCCCGCCGCCGACGACGCGGGCGACGCGGGCGATACGGGTGGCGCGGGCGACGCCGGTACGGGCGGCAGCGGAACGGTCTTGTCGGTGGCTGACATCGAGTGGCGATCCCCTCAGACGGAGCGGTGTGCGGGCGGCGCGGACCGCGCCCGGCCCGGGCGGGTCACGGCAAGGCGGGTCACGACAGGGCGGGTCACAGCAGGTTGGGCAGCAGTTCGGTGGCCGCGCCCGACAGCGCGATGACCAGGGCGGTGAGCACCGGCACCCCGGTGATCCAGCTCTGCCAGCTGCCCCAGCGGCGGTGCGCCCAGCTCACCACGACCGTGGCGAGCAGCAGCGCCTGGAGCCACAGCAGGACCGGCAGCCACGCCGACGGGTCGCCGGACAGCGGCAGTTCGGCCGAGGAGACGGCGCCGCCGGTCGCCGGTGCGGGCTGCGCGGTGCCGACCAGGTCGGCGTCGACCCGCAGCACCCCGTGCGGCGTGTAGAGCCCACCGGTCGCGGTGACCAGCGTCAACCGTCCACCGCCCGAGGTCAGTTGGGGCGGAGTGGGGTCGCCGGCCCGGCGTACGTCGGTCACTTTGTACCGCGCGTGGCCCTGGCCGGTGGTGACAGTGATCGGGTCGCCGGCGTGCAGCCGGGCGAGGTGGTTGAAGGGGCTGCCGTAGCCCCACTGCCGTCCCATGATCGTGCTGGTGCCGGCCTGGCCGGGCATGGGGGTGTTGCGCAGGTGGCCCGGCCCCGACATCAGCACGCCGGAGGTGGTGCCCTGGAAGACGACTTCGCGCAGGCCGATGGCAGGGATGTGCAGCACCGCGACCGGGGCGCCGTCGCGCACCTCCTTGCCGCGCGCGTCCTTCGGTCCCACCGGGGCGGTACCCAGGGCGAGTTCGGCGCGCAGCCGGTCGTATCCGGTCTGCTGGGCGCGGGCGTGCTCGATGTGGCCGAGCACCGTGAGGTTCGCGGCGAAGCCGAGCAGCAGCGCGGCCAGGACGGTCAGCGCCGCGCCCGGGATCGCGAGCCACGGGTCCGGCCGGCCGCCGCCGCCCCTGCCGGACGGCGGCTCCGGCGCCGGCTCCGCCCGCGATCGCGACGGCGGGTACGGCGGCCCGGCCTGAGGCTGCGACGGTGAGACGACGGCCACGGGTGCGCTCCTTCGATGCGGATCGGGCGGTGGGGTGCGGTGGTTGGGGGGCGTGTCGGCGGTCGGCGGCGCGTGGAAACTTCGTAAGGCGAGCTGATCGCCGAGCGGGCCAGGGCACTTGGGGACCCGCCCCGCCGGGTCAGGGGTGCGGTGGTTGGAGAGTCACGCCGACGGTCGACGGCGCGCGGAAACTTCGTAAGACGGGCTGATCGCCATGCGGGCCAGGGCACTTGGGGCCCCGACCCGCCAGGTCAGGCGTGCGGTGGTTGGAAGGTCACGGCGACGGTCGACGGCGCGCGGAAACTTCGTAAGACGGGCTGATCGCCATGCGGGCCAGGGCACTTGGGGCCCCGACCCGCCGGATCAGGGGTGCGGTGGTTGGAAGGTCACGCCGACGGTCGACGGCGCGCGGGGACCCGTAGCGCGGGCTGATCGCCGTGCCGGGTACGGCAAGTGGGGACCTGACCCGCCGGGTCGGCGGGGCTCGGACCGGGTCGCCCCGGATCGCGCCGCGCCGGCCCGGCTGGGTGGGTCAGTCCCTCGGGCTCGGGCCGAAGCTGAGCAACTTGCCGTTGCGGCGCACCCGGTGGACGGCGTAGCCGCCGCCCGCGGCGAGCACCAGGGCGAGCCCGGTCAGCGGGAGGACCCCGGTGGCGCCGGTGGCCGCGAGCGTTCCGCCGCCGCCGGAGGTGCCGCCGCTGGTACCACCGCTGTCGCCGGACCCGCCGCCGATGTCGCCACCGGAGTCCCCACCGGAGTCGCTGCCCGAAGCGCCGGACGTTTCACCGGAGGTGTCCCCGGAGGTGTCCCCGGCCGTGGCGCCCGAGGAGTCCCCGGAGGTGTCACCGGCCGTGCTGCCGGACGAGTCCCCCGAGGTGTCACCCGACGTGTCCCCCGCGGTCGTACCGCTGGTGCTCGCCGCCGCGCCGACGGTGAACGGGAAGTCCACCGCGATGCCGCTGGTGTGCCCGGTGAGCGTCAGCTTGTGACTGCCGTCGGCAACGGAACCCGGCAGCGTGTAGGCGAGGTTGTCGACGGCGCCGGCACTGTCGGCGGGCGCGGTGGCGGGCGTCGCCGCGGCACCGTCCAGCGTGAGGTCCACGCTCTCCCCCGAACTGCCGGACGGCGCCGGCAGGAACCCGGTGGCCGTCACCGCGATCTTCTGGCCGCCCTTCAGGTTCGGCGTGTCGCTCAGCGCGTTGCCGGTGTCGTCGAGCACCGTCACGTCGGGCTCGTCGACGATCGCGTAACTCACCGTCGTGGAGCTCTGCGTGTACTTCGTGTTGTCGTCCGGCACGAAGATCGCCCCGAGCGGCACCAGCGCCGGGTTGGCCAGCGCCGGGAGCTGCGCCGTCGCCGTGCCGTCGGCCACGGTGGCGGTCGCGATCTGGCTGGTGCCGTCCCGCAGGAACTGGACCCGCCCCGCCGCGTCAGCCGGCTGGACCTTCGCGGTGAGGGTGACCTTGTTGTTCACCTGGGCGTGGCCGACCGGGCTCTCGGTGAGGGTGACCGTGGTCTGCGTGGCCGGCGCGGTCTGCTTCACCGCCCAGTTCTGCCCGGTGATCTCGATGGCCATGGTGTACGTCCGCAGCGCCTGGTCGGTGGCCGGGGTGGCGAGACCGCACTCCACGGTGAGCGGGTAGGTGCCGTCGGCGACCGTCCGCAGCGCGGTGCTGATGGAGACGTAGGCGTCACCCGTGGGCGCGGTGGCCGGCAGGGTCACTTCCGCCGGCACGCTCGTGTACGGGGCGCCGTCCTTGACGACCAGCAGGGCCTTCGTCAGGCCGTCCGGCGTGATCAGCGAGACCCGCAGCGCGTCCTGGTAGGGCGCCGGGCAACCCGCCGACAGCGACAGCCCGGTGACGAAGGGCTTGTCGGTGACGGTGCCGCCGCTCGGCGTGAGGGTCACGGTGCCGTTGATGTCCGCGTGCGCGGCCCCCGATGTGGTGAACACCAGCGCTCCGGTGCCCAGGATCAGTGCGAGCACGCTCAGCACTGCGGCGTGCATTCTTCGTTTCATCTCTCCTCGTCCCCTCGGGGGTGCGGTCGGCGGTGCGGTGCCGCCGTGTCCACGGCGGCAGCCGGGCACCTGTGGGGTGCCCGGCCAGTGGTGCGGTTCGTGCGGGTCAGCCCGTCATGACCGCCACTTCGTGGTGAAGGTGAAGGTGACCGAGAGGTGGCTGGTCCTGCCCTGGAGGGTCAGCGTGTGGGTGCCGTCGGCGATCAGCCACGGCACCTGGAGGTCGTAGCCGCTCACCGAGCCGGCCGTGTCGGTGGTGACCGCGGGGAAGAGCGCGAGCGCGCCGCTGACGCGCGGGTCGACCTGCTCCTGCGCGGCGGGCAGGAAGCCCTGCGCGGAGACCTCGATGTGCCTGCCGGGCACCAGGCGCGGGGTGCCGCCGAGCGGGTCGCCGTCCGCGTCGGTGACCTGGATGCCGGGCGCCGAGGTGAAGGAGTACGAGAAGACCGCCACGTCCTGCGCGTAGCCGATCGGGTCGGACGGCACGAAGGTGGCGACGTAACGGCGTACCGCGGCGGTGGCGTTGGCCGGCGCGGTGACGCGCGCGGTGCCGTCCACCACCGGCACCGGATCGCCGATCGGGGTGGTGTTGTCGGTGGTGAACCGGACCGTGCCGCTCGCCTTCGGGCCGACGTGCGCGGTCAGCGTGAAGGGGCTGCCGGCCTGGACGTGGCCCGCCGGATCGCCGGACAGCCGCAGCGTGGTCTCGACCGGCGCGGGCAGGTCGTCGACGGCGAAGGTGCTGCCGGTGATCCGGACGAAGCCGGTGGCCGACGGCCGGTCGGGGAAGTCCGCGTGGTCGGCGTTGCCGCACACCACGTGGATCGGGTAGACGCCGTCGGCCACGGGCACGTGCACGGTCTGGAAGGCGGAGGCGATCGACCGCACCAGGACGCCGGGGCCCGACTGCGCGGGCGGCCGAGTGGTGACGGCGTCGCCGCTGTACGGGGCGCCGTCGGTGAGGTTGGCCGCGAGCGCGGATTCGCGGCCGTCGGGCACCACGAGGTACACGGCGAGGTTGTCCTGGTAGCCGGCCGGGCAGGCCCGGGCGACCGAGACGGAACTGAACGGCGAGCTGTCGGTGAGGCTGTCACCGCGGGCGGTGAGGGTGACCTTCGGCCCGGCCGTCGCGGCCCGGGTCGCGGTCCGCGCGCTCGCGGTGCCGCTCGTGGTGAGCGCGGCGCCGGCGCCCAGGAGCACGGTCAGCGCGCCGACCAGCGCGCCGTACAGTCTTCGGTTCATCGGTGGTCTTCTCCCTGGAGGTCCGAGGGGTGGCCGGGCACCCCCCAACGGGTGCCCGGCCCCGGCAGTGGTACGACGGGTCAGGTCAGAGGATCAGCGCGCCGGTCACGCTGGTGCTGCCGCAGTCGGTGAGGGTGCCGAAGCCGTACTCCTGGATGACGTCGGTACTGGCGCAGACATCGGAGTTCGGGCCGACGAAGGCCTGCGCGATGTCCGGCTCGGTCAGCCGGGAGGTCTGGAACACGTTGTAGACGTCGCGGTGGATCGGGAACGAGGTGTTCAACTTGCTGCTGACGACGGGGGCGACGTTGTCGATCGAGCGCAGTTGCGCGCCGTGGATGCGGTTGCGCACCCCGGTCACCGCGCTGTTGCTCTGCGCGATGTACTGGGCGATGGAGAACGGGGCGATGTCCTCGGCGCCGTCGGCGGCGACGGTGCGCTTCAGCGAGCTGCCGTCGTGCTCCTCGACCGAGACACCGTCCTTGTCGGTGTCCTTGACGCAGGAGGGCAGGGTGGTGGCGTTGAAGCCGAGGGTGGCCGCCCAGAACTTCCGGGTGCCGGAGCCGGCCTGCGGCACCAGCGGGTGGACGGTCACGCCGCCGATCACGGGGAACTGACCGGCCGCCAGCGGGTTGCCGGTCGCCGGGTCCTGGCAGTTGTAGGCGCGGGTGAGCTGCTGCGTGGTGAAGTTCGCCGGCAGGGTGCTGGTGCCGGAGACCGCCACGGTGACCGCGTCCAGGGCGAACGGAACCCAGGTGCCGCTGATGCCGTCGGAGGCGGGGTGGCTGGGCGCGCTGGAGGAACGCGCGAAGTCGAAGTTGTTGGTGCCGGCGGTGATGTCGGCAGCGAGGCCGTTGACGCCCTCGCCGGAGCCGTTCGGCCGCTGCACCGGGGAGTGTCCGGCCCGGGTGGTGATGTTGCCGTGCACCGCGCCGGTGGCGGGGTCGACCGCGTCGTAGGAGGCGATCAACAGCGACGCCGGGTCGAGGTCCGGGTCCTGGACCTCGTTGGCCAGACCGTTGAGCACGTCCTGCGTGGTGTCGGAACCGACGCCGACGAGCTCACGGAAGTTGCTGCCGGTGACAGGGTCGCTGCCCGGGTCGGCCTGCGCGGTGGGCATGGCCAGTCCGAAGCTCAGTGCGGCGACGCCCGCGGCGATCGCCGCCCGCTTGGCGAGTTTCACGTTCACTTGCTTCCTCCGTATGAGGCGGATGGAATTTCAGGTGTGACGTGCCGGGAACCACGCAATTCCCCGTTCCCTGGGCAGTGCGCTATTCCCTGGAACATCCGGCCGGGCCGGACACCGAATACTCTGCCCACTTCATCTCCGCGCGGCAACCAAATCAAAAGCCCCGGTAAAGTGAACAGAAGGGCGGCAGAAGTAATCTCGATTTTCCTTCCACGGGGCGCGCAGGTCCCGCGGCGGGCGGGCGTTCCCGCCGGCGGACGGCGGCCCGCTCACGCCGTGCTCCGCCGGAAGCGCGCCGGTATCAGGGAGCGGCCCGCGCCGCGTATGCCGCCCGCGCGCATCAGCAGCGGTCCGCCGAGCGAGGCGGCGATGCCCGCGATCAGCACGATCAGCAGCACCCAGCGCACCGCGCCGAGCACCGCGCCCGGGGTGATGCCGGTCTTGGCCACGGGTGTGCCGTTCGAGGGACCGCCGGAGCCGTTCTTCAGCGCGGCCGGGGACGCGGAGTGCGAGGACGAGGGCGTGGCGCCCGCGGTGCCGCCCGCCGTCGCGCCGGCCGTACCGGTGCCGCCGCCCGGTCCGCCGCCGGACCCGCCCGAGAGCCCCGAACCGCCGCCCGACGCGCCGTCGGAACCACCGCCTGAGCCGCCGGACGAGGGGGGCACCACACCGGTGACCAGTTCGGACGCGGCGGTGAGCGTCTGGTCGCGCAGTGCGGCCGGCAGCGGCGCGTAGCCGGGCGGGAGCAGGCCGGGACCGATGCCGGTGGTCTGTCCGGGGCCGGCGACGTACCGCAGCATGGTGGCGTAGTCCTTGCGCGCGGCGACGTCCTGGCCGACGGATGCGGCCGCGTAGGTGACCGTGGCCAGCGGGTAGGCGCCCGGCGTCTTCAGCCCCGGGTCCGCGTCCAGCACACCCTTGGTGGAACCGGCCTTCCAGCCCGCCACCGCCTTGGTCAGGGCGTCGGTGGTCGGGGAGACCCACTGGCCGGCGGGGTTGAGCAGTTCGGCCACGCCGAGCCGGTAGCGGGAGGCGGTGGCCGCGTCGGTCACACCGAAGGAGAAGAACTTCCCCGGCAGGGACATACCGGTCTGGAGCTTCGGCGGCTGGGCGGTGAGGTCCGCGCCCGTCGCGCCGGGCTGCGCCGCGGACAGCACCCTGGTCGCGTCGCCGTGCAGGTCGGCGTTGTACGGATTGGTCGCGGTGCTGTCGATCAGCAGGTTCGGGTACTGGGCGGACGGCGTGTACGACGTCGGATCGGGCCTCGGGTAGTCCGCGATGGCGGACGTGGCCGGTTTCAACGAGAGGAAATAGGGATTGATCGTCATTCCCCAGGGGTCCGGCTTTCCCGCCAGGAAACTCTTCGCGTCCGGGTCGGAACGCAGCCAGCGCCATAGTTCCGCGGTGAAGTCGCCGGAGCTCTGCGGGAGCGCGATACCCTCGATCTGGCTGGAACCCGGGTCGTTCCCGAGATCCGGATTGAGTTTCAGGAACTCCGGGTCCTTGGAAAGACCCTCCGCGTTTTGCGCCGACAGTTTTCCGCGCGGGATGTCCGGCCCCGGCACGTCCCACTGGTAGGAAAGGGTCAGCATCTTGGCGACCAGCCGGGCATCCAGCCGGATTCTCGGCACCATCTTGGTCGACCCCGCGACCTCGACGTTGTAGCTGATCACCAGGCCGGAGACCGCCACCGGCGCGTACACGATCGCCGGGCCGTCCGGCGGCGGCGAGATCGGCGACTCCATGAAGGCCAGTCCCGCCGAGCCGTCGCTCGGGTGGGCGATCTGGCCGCGGCCGACATCGTCGCTCTGCAACTCGTAGCCGAAGGTGATCTTGTCCTCGGTGCACATCGTCGGCTGCCACGAGGTGATCGCCTCGTCGGCCAGCTCGGACCCGGTGGTCATCCGCTCCTTCTGCCCGATCGGGCAGTAGGCCCCGACCGGTGCGAAGTCCAGCCGGAAGACGATCCGCTGGGCCCAGTTCGTCGCCGACAGGGGCGAGGTGACCAGGCCGCCGTCGCCGAGGTCAGGGGTGGAGCCGTCGGGCTCGTGGGTGCCGCGGGGAACCACCACCAGCCAGCACGGCTCGGGCGGCACGCCGTCCTTGAGCACCTGCCCGCAGCCGAGGTAGTCCGCGTCGGTCAGGCTGAAGACGACCGAGCCGGTGCCGTCGGCCCCGGTGGGCGCGTAGTCCTGCTCGTTGCTGGTCAACGTGCTGAAGTACGTGTTCATGTTGGTGGTGGCGGCGCCCTTCACCGGCTGGAAGGGCAGGGTCTGCTGCCCGCTGGTGTACGTCGTCTCCTGCGGGTCGTACCGCCCGGTGCCGACCGTGAAGCCGACCTCGCGCCTGGCCGTCTGGGACGGGCCGATGCCGCCGGACGGCGTCCCCATCTCGCACTGCTCGCGGGTGGGTCCGTCCGGCGAGTCACCCCAGCACTGCATGATCTGGAGGAAGTTGTAGCCGTACCTGCTGGAGTCGGCCATGGCGGTCGGGGCGCCGCCGGTCCAGTTGACCTTCAGGCCCTGGCCGCGCAGTTCCCTGGTCTGCTCGACGGTCACCTTCAGAGAGGTGAAGTCGTCCCAGGTGCCCTTCGTACCGGACTTCGTCACGGCGGACCCGCTGCCGGTGTCGTCCGCGTGCGCCGTGCCGGCCGCCGGCAGCGGCAGCAGCACCAGGCCGACGGCGGCGAGCAGGGCGCACCCCAGCCCGCCGAGGCGTACGAACAGCCCCCGGTTCGCCCGGGGTCGGGTGTCGCGCGCGGTCATTTGCGCCCTCCCGCTCTGGCGGTGAGCCGGCGGGCGACGGCCGGCGGGGCGATCACGACGAGGAGCAGCAGCAGCGCGGACAGGCCCATCAGCCAGGTCCGCAGGCCCCAGAACGAGTCGGCGCCCACCGGCACGGTCGATGCGGCGATGTCCTGGCCGCCGTCGCCGGAGCCGCCGGCGTCGCCGATCGCCTGGCCGGTGTCGGGGTCGACGCCGCCGGAGGTGCCGCCGGCCGTGGTGGTCGCGGTGCCCCCGCCCGAGGTGCCGCCCGCCGGGCCCGCCCCCGCGGTGCTTCCCGAGGCGGTCCCCGAACTGCTGCCGGTGCCACCGCTGTTCGCGCCGCCGCCCGAGCCGGAGCCGGCCGTGGAGTTGCCGCCCGACGCGGACGACTTCACCGGCGTCCTGGTCTTGCTCGCACCGCCGGTGCCGTCGGAGCACTGCGTCGGCCCGGCCTTGTCGCAGGACTTGGGGAACGGCGCGTTCCTCGCCAGGGTGTTGGTGCCGTTGGTGGAGAAGGTCGGGTTGTCGCAGCCCTTGAGGTTGATGTTCTGGACCTCGACCCCGGGAATCCGTCTGAGCTGGTCGAAGCCGGCCTGCACCAGGTTGATCGGCAGCGGGGAGAAGCCCAGCGGCTCGGCCTGCCGCTGGCCCTCGCACAGGAAGTAGTAGCCGAACGCGCCCAGCGTCCTGCCCTTGTCGGTGGTGAGGCCGTCCTCCACCTTCGTCGGCAGGATCATGTAGCTGTAGCTGGACAGCGGATACGTGCGCGCGTCCTTGTAGTGGTAGACGTTGTCGAGGATCTGCGTCAGGTACTGCGACGAGCTCTTGTTGTCGTTGATCTGCGCCTGGGTCAGCGCGACCGCGACGTTGGAGGCGGTCGGCTCGGTGTAGTACCCGTCCGCGTTCTCGATCTTGGCGACCGGGAAGCCGGTGGTCACCGCGTAGGAGTACTCGACGTAGGTGATGGCGCCGTCGGCGTAGTTCTGCCGGGTGTAGCCGGAGACCCCGAGCGACCCGGACTGCGAGATGAAGCCGGAGCCGGGGACCGTCGGGAAGTACGACGTCAGGCCGCAGGGCACCGGCTTGTCGACGCGCCGGCAGTAGTCGTTCCAGACGGCGCCGTGCTCCTTGGACATCCACAGCGTGAACTGGGCGGTGGTGCCGGAGCCGTCGGAGCGGACCACGGGGATGATCTTGCGGCTGGGCAGGGTCAGGCCGGGGTTGTCGGCGGCGATCTGCCGGTCCGACCAGTTGGTGATCTTCCCGGTGAAGATCTTGCTGACGGTGTCGCCGCTCAGCCGCAGGTTGGTGACCCGCTTCCCGCCGATCTGCAGGTTGTACATGAACGCGGTGCCGCCGGCCACGATCGGCATGTAGGCGTAGCCGCGGGTCGGCGGGGCCTCGCGGACCCCGAACTCGGTCATCCCGTACGGGATCTCGGACACCCCGAAGTCGACGGTGCCGTTGCGGAACTGCTGGCGCCCGTCGGAGGAGCCGGTGCCGGCGTAGTCGATGGTCATGCCGTACTGCGTGACGTTGCGGCGCCACTGGTCGATGGCGTTCTGGCTCCAGGTGGAGCCCGCGCCGCTGATCCGCGCGTAGGTGGCCGCCGAGGCGGTCGGGCCCTGTCCGAGGACCAGCAGCGAGCAGATCAGCAGCGCGAGAGCCGCTGCCGCCGCCCGAATCCTTCTCACGATCCGTCAACTCCCTGTGCGGTGCCCTGGTCGGGGTGTTCCTGGTCCTGATCGGTGGTGGCTGGTGTGTCGGAGGGACGTGGGGTGTCCGGGCCGCCGGGCGCGGCTGGAACGGTCGGCACGGAGGAGGCGCCAGGTGCCGTGGAGGCGCCGGGTTCACCCGGGTCGCCCGGGGCGGCGCGAACGGCGGGCGCGGCGGAGCCGGCCCGCGCGCTCCGCCACAGCGCCTCGGTCCGCACCTCGCCCGCTTCCGCCCGTCCGCCCGCGCTCCGCGCCGCCCGCCGGGCGAACCGCTCCTGGTCGCGCCGGGACGCGACCACCCGCCGGTGGGTGCCGCGCCGGGTCAACTCGCCCGGTCCGCGCCCGCCGACGACCCGGGCCGCCACGAACAGCGCGAGCACCAGCACCACCAGCACCGACGCGGTGCCGAAGCCGCGGGCGATCATCGCCGGCTGCGGCGACTGCACGAACTCGAAGGCGGCCAGCGGCAGCGACACCATCGGGTTGTGGAACGGCTGGTAGTTGGTGACCGCGGTGAACCCCGCGGTGAGCAGCACCGGGGACGTCTCGCCGACGCCGCGGGCGGTGCCCAGGATCACCGCGGTGGTCAGCCCGGACCGGGCCGTCGGCAGCACCACGTGCCACACCGTGCGCCAGCGCGGCGCCCCCAGCGCGTACGACGCCTCCCGCAGGGTGCCCGGCACCAGCCGGATCACCACGTCGGACGCCCGGATGATGATCGGCAGCATCATCACCGAGATCGCCAGCGCCGCCGCGAAGCCGGACTTGTCCAGGCCGACCGCCAGGATGGCGGTGGCGTAGACGAACAGGCCGGCCACGATGGACGGCAGCGCGGTCATCGCCTCGACCACGGTCCGCACGAAGCGCGCGTAGCGGCCGGGCACCTCGTTGAGGAACACCGCGCACAGCAGGCCGGCCGGCACGGTGAGCACCAGGCCGATGGCGATCTGGATCAGCGTGCCGACGATCGCGTGCCGGATACCGCCGACGCTCAGCGGGTCCAGCGGCCCGGCCTCGCGCATGTCCTGGGTGAAGAAGTTCAGGTGCGGCAGCGCCTCGCGGCCGGACCACAGCGTGTAGACGAGCACGAAGCCCAGCGCGACCAGCAGGAGGACGGCCAGGCTGTGCACGATCGCCGACGCGATCCGGTCGCGCACCGTGGGACCGTCCTCGTCGTACGACACCAGCAGCGCGTACAGCGCGAGGAACAGCGCGTACGCGCACACCACGAAGCCGAGGCCGCCGCTGAACGGCGCGAGGCGGGTGAAGAACAGCCAGGTCAGGGCGAGCGACGCGGCCGCGGCACCGACCGCGGAGAACACGTCGGTCCGGCGCACCGTGCTGGTGGAGCGGCGCCGTTCGGCGGCCGGCCCGGCCGGGCCCGGCAGGGTGGTGGTGGCCGCGGGCGGCGCGGCGAGGTCCGGCGGCAGGGCGCCGGGCGGGCCGGGCGCCGCCTCGGTGGCGGCGTTGGTGATGTCCGTGGTCATGCGGATTGCCTCTCCTGACGGCGCCGGTCGTTCGGCTTGCTCGCGTGCCGGATGGCGCGGCCGGCCGGGCGGGCCGGACCGCGCGGCCGGCTACTCGGCGGTGGCACCGGAACGGCTGCGGGCGACGATCGAGGACGCGGCGAAGTTGACCACCAGCGTCATGAGGAACAGCGCGAGCCCCGCGGCCATC
Organism: Streptomyces sp. NPDC088194; assembly: GCF_040702025.1. Classification (NCBI taxonomy): domain Bacteria; kingdom Bacillati; phylum Actinomycetota; class Actinomycetes; order Kitasatosporales; family Streptomycetaceae; genus Streptomyces; species Streptomyces sp. NPDC088194. The sequence continues at coordinate 20,432 of NZ_JBFBIV010000089.1, forward strand.
AGCGCGGACATCCCGAACGGGCTCGCCTCGCCGTACCGCAGCGCGATCAGTGACGACACCGAACTGGTGCCGCTCTGCAGGATGTGCGGCTGGATCGCGAACACCGGGGAGATCACCAGGTAGACGCCGATCGTCTCGCCCAGCGCGCGGCCGAGGCCGAGCATGGTGCCGCCGATCATGCCGCCGGTGCCGAACGGCAGGACCACCGAGCGGATCATCCCCCAGCGGGTGGCGCCCAGCGCGTACGCGCCCTCGCGCTCGCCGACCGGGGCCTGCGAGAAGACCTCGCGGATCACCGAGCAGATGATCGGCGTCACCATCATCGCCACCACGATCCCCGCGATGAACGTGGACGCGGTGTAGACGGTGGCGGTGGCCAGCGGGTCGTGCGGGTCGGCGCCGTCGACCTTGAACAGCGGGAACCAGCCGAGGTACGTCGACAGCCACCGGGACAGGCCGATCACCTTGCCCTGAAGGAAGAACAGCCCCCACAGTCCGTAGACCACCGACGGCACCGCCGCCATCAGGTCGACCACGCTGACCAGGGTGCGGCGCAGCCGGGCCGGCGCGTACTCGGCGATGTACAGCGCGGTGCCGATCGCCAGCGGCACCGAGATCGCCACGGCCACCGCGGCGATCAGCACGGTGCCGGTGAGCACCGCGGCGATCCCGAAGTGGCCGGCGTCCGGGTCCCACGCGGCGGTGGTCAGGAAGCTGAAGCCGGCCCGGCGCAGCGCCTGCCAGGCCCGGTACAGCAGGAAGCCGCCGACGAGCAGCATCACCGCGAGCACCAGCCCGCCGCCGCCGCGGGCGACGCCCCGGAACAGCCGGTCGGGCAGGCCGGAGTCGGCGTGCAGCCGGCGGGCCCGGTCCTCGGCGCCGTCCGGCCCGGCCGGTCGAGCCTGCGTTCGTATCGTCACCGCACGAACGCTCACGGTGTGCCATGGCCGGGCCCGCACGGATGTGTGAACGACAGCACCCGTAGGGGCAACTTCCGTTCACCCGCGTTCAACCCCGGCCGGCCGCCGCCCCGCCCCGCCGGGCGGCTCAGTGCACGTCGCCCCACGGCACGGAGTCGACGGCGCCCAGGCCGACCAGCAGCACCCGGAACCGGTCGTACGCGGCCTGGCAGGTGGAGTGGCGCTCGTACGCCCGCGCGGACACCGCCCGCAGGTGCCCGTCACGGTCCCTTAATCGCCAGACCCAGCCGCTGGACTCCGCCGCGTGCTGCACGCTGCCGGTGAGCAGCGCGGCCTGCTCGCACAGCGCCTCGAACGCCGCCCGGCACGCCCGGTCGTCCGGATGGCTGGTGGCGCCGTGCGCGATCACCCGCCCGTTGCTGGCGGTCAGCCGCCACGCGTACCGACCGTCCTCGTCGATGTCGATCCGGCACCGGGTTCCGATGCCACCGACCCCGAATTCCCGGCTGTCGCCGGTCATCGCCCCACCCGCCCCTGTCGGCTCCCCCCGCCCCTGCACCTCACGCACGGCACGGGCCGCACGCAGCACCGCGCACGGCACCGGCAATGTATTTGCGAAAGGTTGACTCAGTGGGGCTTCACAGGATCACCGCGGGATACTTCACCGCGAAGTTGCCCCTCGTTCACGGACCGTAAGGACCGCACGGTAGGGGCTTTCCGGCCGGGGGCGCCTCGCCTTCCCGGGGCGGCCGGACGTCAGCCGATGACGGCGAGGACGATCAGCACGACCGCGCCGGCCACCGAGGGCGCGATGATCTCGTAGCACCAGCGGATCACCGGGTTCGGGCGCTCGTCGTCCTTCACCGGGTGCCGGTCGGCCAGCTCGCGCAGCTCGTTCACCGCGCGGTCGGAGGGCGCGCGGAAGGTGCCGTCGGCGCCGGGCTGGCCGGGGTGGCGGCGCGGCATCACACCGACCGACTCACGGGGGTCGCCGGACTGCGCCCGGGCGGTCTGCCGGGCGGCGCTCTTGCGGGCCCGCACCGACACCGGGATCGCCCACATCTGGAACTTGCGGCCGCCGGCCAGCAGCTCGGTCGAGTACGCGGAGCGGATGCTGTCCACGCCGGACCACGGGACCGTGATGGTACGGAACGGGTTGCGCACCCGGACCCGGTCGTCGTTCGCGTAGACCACCGGGCGGAGGCTGAACGCGATGATCAGCGGCACCGCGCAGAGCAGGGCGGCCAGCGCCAGCCACGGGGTGTGGCCGGTGCCGCGCGCGACCGCGTCGCCGCCGAGCCAGCCGGCGAGTACGAGGAGCAGCACACCGCCGACGACTCCGGCGACGGACCGGTAGGCCCGGTCGGCGTACTTCGGCTGCCCGTCTCCGGCGGTGGCCGTCCCCGAGCGGTCGTTCTTGGGACTCGTCATAAGTTCCGATTCTGCCTGATCCCCCCACCCCCCGTGCGAACCGAGCGAGCCTGACCCCCCGGACTGCCCCGTTCTGTCGGCTCAGGGACCACCCCTGAGTGGTGGGCGGATGGGGGTACCGCCCAGGCGAAGCGCTGGGGGAGCGCAGTTCCCCGCGCCCCTTTGGGGTGGTTGCTCACCGCGTCCACAGTCGGGCAGGGTCGTGGCCGGTCGCGCAGTTCCCCGCGCCCCTGGGTAAGTGCGGCTTCCCACGTGCTTGCCCCGGGGGGACCCGCGGCATTGCCAGGGGCGCTGGGCACCACCCAGGCGAAGCCCTGGGGGAGGAACTGCGCGACCGGCGACCCACCGGCCGAAGGTCCGGCACACCACAGCACCACGCACCCTCAGCGGCATCCCACCCACCCCGCAGAAGATCCACCCACAACAGCCTGAATCCCCCCACCCCACAGAAGATCCACAATCCCGCAACACCACCCACAACAGCCTGAATCCCCCCACCCCACAGAAGGTCCGCAATCCCGCAACACCACCCATAACAGCCGGACCCCCACCACCCCACCGAAGACCCGCGATCCCGCAGCACCACCCGCAACAGCCGGACCCCCACCACCCCACCGAAGATCCGCAATCCCGCAGCACCCACCCACAACAGCCCGAATCCCCCCACCCCGCAGAAGATCCGCAATCCCGCAGCACCACCCACAACAGCCGGACCCCCCACCCCACAGAAGATCCGCAATCCCGCAGCACCACCCACAACAGCCGGACCCCCACCACCCCACCGAAGGTCCGGCATCCGGCCGGCACGGTCAGGGACCTTCGGTCCCGCCCGGCCGCCCGCAGGGACTGGCGGGGAGGTTACGCGCGTAGATATGGTGATGTGGTGACCATGTCCTCCGAAGTTCTCCCGCCCCCTTCAGACCTGCACGGCGTGACCTCCTCCCCCCAGGCCCTGCGCAGCTACCTGCACGGCCTGCCCGGCGTGGACGCCGTCGGCCTGGAAGCGCGGGCGGCAGCCCTGGGTACGCGTTCGATCAAGACGACCGCGAAGGCGTACGCGATCGACCTGGCGATCTCGATGATCGACCTGACCACCCTGGAAGGCGCGGACACCGCCGGAAAGGTCCGCGCCCTGTGCGCGAAGGGCGTGCGGCCCGACCCGACCGACCGCACCGCCCCGCGGGTCGCGGCGATCTGCGTCTACGGCGACATGGTCGGCGTCGCGAAGGACGCGCTGGCCGCGGCGGGCGGCCCGGAGGTGCACGTGGCCGCCGTGGCCACCGCCTTCCCCTCCGGCCGCGCCGCGCGCAGCGTGAAGCTCGCCGACACCGCGGAGGCGGTCGCCGCGGGCGCGGACGAGATCGACATGGTGATCGACCGCGGCGCGTTCCTGTCCGGCCGCTACCTGGACGTGTTCGAGGAGATCCAGGCGGTGAAGGCGGCCTGCGTCCGCGCCGACGGCACCCGCGCCCACCTGAAGGTGATCTTCGAGAACGGCGAGCTGTCCACGTACGACAACATCCGCCGCTGCTCGTGGCTGGCGATGCTGGCGGGCGCGGACTTCATCAAGACCTCCACCGGCAAGGTCGGGGTGAACGCCACTCCGCCGAACACCCTGGTGATGCTGGAGGCGGTCCGCGACTTCCGCCGGGCCACCGGCGTCCAGGTCGGGGTGAAGCCGGCCGGCGGCATCCGTACCGCGAAGGACGCGGTGAAGTACCTGGTGATGGTGAACGAGACCCTCGGCGACGACTGGCTGTCGCCGGAGTGGTTCCGGTTCGGCGCCTCCAGCCTCCTCAACGACCTGCTGATGCAGCGGCAGAAGCTCAGCACCGGCCGGTACTCCGGTCCCGACTACGTCACGGTGGACTGATCCCTCATGGCACACCAGAAGTTCGCGTACGCGCCCGCGCCGGAGTCCCGCGCGGTCGTCGACCTCGCGCCCTCGTACGGGCTGTTCATCGACGGCGAGTTCGCCGAGGCCGCCGACGGCCGGGTCTTCAAGTCGGTCTCGCCCTCCACCGAGGAGGTGCTCGCCGAGGTCGCGCACGCCGGCGAGGCCGACGTCGACCGGGCGGTGCGGGCCGCGCGCAAGGCGTTCGGCACGTGGTCGGCGCTGCCGGGCGCCGAGCGCGGCAAGTACCTGTTCCGGATCGCCCGCATCCTCCAGGAGCGCTCGCGGGAACTGGCGGTGCTGGAGTCGCTGGACAATGGCAAGCCGATCCGCGAGACCCGCGACGTGGACCTGCCGCTGGTCGCCGCGCACTTCTTCTACTACGCGGGGTGGGCGGACAAGCTGGCGTACGCCGGCTGCGGCCCCGACCCGCGGCCGCTGGGCGTGGCCGGGCAGGTCATCCCGTGGAACTTCCCGCTGCTGATGCTCGCCTGGAAGGTCGCGCCGGCGCTGGCCGCGGGCAACACCGTGGTGCTCAAGCCCGCCGAGACCACCCCGCTGAGCGCGCTGTTCTTCGCGGACGTGTGCCGCCAGGCCGGCCTGCCGCGCGGGGTCGTCAACATCCTCACCGGTTACGGCGACGCGGGCGCGGCGCTGGTCGCCCACGAGGGCGTGGACAAGGTGGCCTTCACCGGGTCGACGGAGGTCGGCAAGGCGATCGCGCGTACGGTCGCGGGCAGCCGGAAGAAGGTCACCCTGGAGCTGGGCGGCAAGGCGGCGAACATCGTCTTCGACGACGCCCCGGTCGACCAGGCCGTCGAGGGCATCGTCAACGGGATCTTCTTCAACCAGGGCCATGTCTGCTGCGCCGGGTCGCGGCTGCTGGTCCAGGAGTCGGTGCAGGAGGAGGTGCTGGACGCGCTGAAGCGGCGGATGAGCACCCTGCGGGTCGGCGACCCGCTGGACAAGAACACCGACATCGGGGCGATCAACTCCGCGGAGCAGCTCGCCCGGATCACCGCGCTCGCCGAGGCGGGCGAGGCGGAGGGCGCGCAGCGGTGGGCGCCGCGGTGCGAACTGCCCGAGTCCGGTTACTGGTTCGCGCCGACCCTGTTCACCGGGGTGACCCAGGCGCACCGGATCGCCCGGGAGGAGATCTTCGGCCCGGTGCTGTCGGTGCTGACCTTCCGCACGCCCGCCGAGGCCGTGGAGAAGGCGAACAACACCCCGTACGGGCTGTCCGCGGGGATCTGGACCGAGAAGGGCTCGCGCATCCTGTCGATGGCGAGCAAGCTGCGGGCGGGGGTGGTGTGGGCGAACACGTTCAACAAGTTCGACCCGACCTCGCCGTTCGGCGGTTACAAGGAGTCCGGCTACGGCCGGGAGGGCGGCCGGCACGGCCTGGCGGCGTATCTCGCCGAGCCGGGCGAGTCGACGAGCGGGCGTGGCGAGGAAGAAGGGGAGCTCGACCGATGACGGTGTCCGAGCGTTCTGAAGGCGCGGCGCGGCTGAGCGTCTTCAAGACCTACAAGCTGTACGTCGGGGGCAAGTTCCCCCGCTCCGAGAGCGGCCGGGTGTACGAGGTGACGGACTCCAAGGGTGGCCGGGGCGGCGGGGCGTGGCTGGCGAACGCGCCGCTCGCCTCCCGCAAGGACGCGCGGGACGCGGTGGTCGCCGCGCGCAAGGCGGTGGCGGGCTGGTCGGGCGCGACCGCGTACAACCGCGGGCAGGTGCTGTACCGCGTCGCGGAGATGCTGGAGGGGCGGCGGGAGCAGTACGTCCGCGAGGTCGCCGACGCCGAGGGGCTGTCCAAGGCGAAGGCGGCGGCCGTGGTGGACGCGGCGGTGGACCGCTGGGTCTGGTACGCGGGCTGGACGGACAAGATCGCTCAGGTGGTAGGGGGTGCCAACCCGGTTGCCGGTCCTTACTTCAACCTGTCCACACCCGAGCCGACGGGCGTGGTCGCCGTGCTGGCCCCCCAGGACTCCTCGCTGCTCGGGCTGGTCTCGGTGCTCGCCCCGGTGATCGCCACCGGCAACACCGCGGTCGTGGTCGCCGCCGAGCACGCGCCCCTGCCGGCGCTCTCCCTCGGCGAGGTCCTCGCGACCTCCGACGTCCCCGCGGGTGTCGTCAACATCCTCTCCGGCCGCACCGCCGAGATCGCCGCGCCCCTCGCGGCCCACCAGGACGTCAACGCGATCGACCTCACCGGCGCGTCCCCCCAACTCGCCGCCGAACTCGAGGCCGCCGCGGCCGACAACCTCAAACGCGTCCGCCGCCCTTCCCCGACCGAGAACTGGCTCACCGACCCGGGCACCTCCCGCCTGACCGCCTGGCTGGAGACCAAAACGGTCTGGCACCCCATGGGGGTGTGACACCTCAGGTCCCCGCGCCCGCGGGTCCCTTCGGGCTCGGCAGGACGGCGCCGCGCTTCCCACGGCGTCAGCGCGTGACGGCTCCGGTGACGGGGCCGACGAGGGGGAGGGTGCCCAGGGAGCCGCCGTTGGTGAGGGGGGCGGTGGCGTCGGTGGTGGAGACGGGACGGAAGTCGGCGACCTGGGAGCCGACTCCGTTGGTGAGCGGGTCGACCGTGGTGTTGTTGAGCGGGTCGAGCTTGAGGTCGCGGACGGGGGCGACGCCGTCGGCGAGGGCGCCGGTCACGGACTGGGTGGGCAGCGCGGAGGTGATCCCGGAGGTGGGGAGCGTGCCGGTGGCGCCCTGGAGGTCGGGCAGCGTCGCCGGGGCGTCCGCGGCGACGGCGGTGGCCGCGGGTACGGCGACCGCGGCCGCCGCGGCGGTCAGCGTGAGAACGAGGGCGGTGCGCAGCGAGGGCATGGAACGGGCTCCTGTCGACGTAGTGGTTGCTGTCGCAGCGTAACGCAATGACCGCGAACGGTAGTTGTCATACCGCGGGTCATTCCTCCGGGCGGGGTTGCGGGAGAATCGTTGTCCGTGAGTCCACCTCCCCGTTCCCGTGTGATCCTGCTGGCCGGGCCGTCCGGCTCGGGCAAGTCCTCGCTCTCCGCCCGCACCGGGCTGCCGGTGCTCGCGCTCGACGACTTCTACAAGGAGGACGGCGACCCGACCCTCCCGCTGCTGCCCGGCGGCGACGCGGTCGACTGGGACGCGCCGGGCTCCTGGCACGCGGACGCCGCCGTCGCCGCGATCGGCGAGCTGTGCGAACGCGGCAGCGCCGACACCCCGCGCTACGACATCTCGGCCAGCGCGATCAGCGGATGGAGCCGGCTGGACCTCGCCGGGGCGCCCTACTTCGTCGCCGAGGGCATCTTCGCGGCCGAGATCGTCGGGCGCTGCCGCGAACTCGGGCTGCTGGCCGACGCGATCTGCCTGCGCGGCAGTCCCGCGACGACCGCGTGGCGCCGCTTCCTGCGCGACCTGCGCGAGGGGCGCAAGTCGGTGCGCTTCCTGATGCGGCGCGGCTGGCACCTCTTCCGCGCGGAGCGCGCGATCGTGGGGCGCCAGGTCGGGTTCGGCTGCACGCCGTGCGACCAGCGCGAGACCCTCTCCCGTATCGCCGCGATGGACTCCGCCCGGCCCGCCCGCACCACCACCACGGCGCCGTCCGTCCCCACCTGACCGCTCCCCGGGGTCGCCCGCGGGCCACCCGGCAGCCAGGGGCGCCGCACGCACGGGTAAGGGCCGGACGGCACCCCTCCGTGCCGTCCGGCCCAGTCCCCCGTGTCCCCCCGGACTATGCGACGAGCTCCCCGAAAGCGTCCTCCTCGCTGTGCCCGAAGCTCAGCGCCTCGTCCTCCCGCATGCGCCGCAGCGACCGCCAGATGCTGCTCTTCACGGTGCCGACGCTGATGTTGAGGATGTCCGCGATCTCCGGGTCGGTACGCCCCTCGTAGTAACGCAGCACCAGCATGGTGCGCTGCTGCTCAGGCAGCCGCGCGAGCGCCTGCCACAGCACGGCCCGCAGCTCGGTCCCGCCCATCTCGTCGGTGTCGCCGACCGTCTCGGGCAGTTCCTCCGTCGGGTACTCGTTGAGCTTGCGCCGCCGCCACGCGCTGATGTGCAGGTTGGTCATGGTGCGCCGCAGGTACCCGCCGACGGCCGCCTTGTCGCTGATCCGGTCCCAGGCGCGGTACGTGGAGAACAGCGCGCTCTGCAACAGGTCCTCGGCGGCGAAACGGTCACCGGTGAGGTGGTAGGCGGTGGCGTAGAGGGAGGCCCGGCGCTCCTGCACGTATGCGGTGAACGCGGCCTCCGCCTCGGCGGAGTGTGCCGTACCGGCCTGCGCCGGCACCCGCTCCGCGCCGGGCGCGGTGGCGGTGTCGGTGGGCTCCGCCGAGTCGACCGGCGCGATGTGCGCGGGGCGCGGGCGGGGCGCCTGGTAGGTGGTCGCGCGTCCGGTGCTGCGAACGTACCCCCGTCCGCTCGCAGCACCGGACATCTCCGTGGCCCGGAACCCGGGGTGCGCGTGCGCGGTGTGAACTGCGGTTGTGGTGGTGCTGTGCAGTGCGTTCATCATCGCGCCCCCGTTGGTGGAACCTGCCGCGTGGTCTTCGGCGTCGATGCCTTTGTGGCGTCGCGTTCTTCCGATGGGCATAAGACTGCCGGGCCAGTTTCATCGGGCTGTCCGCCGAGTGTCACAGACCCGTCACAGAGGCTCCCGCGGAGTGGCTGGGCGGACCCGCCCGGGTGCCCCGTTCCGTCGGTCGGGGGACCACCTGCCCGTAGGGGCTGGTCGCGCGGTTCCCCGCGCCCCTGGGTATGTGCGGGACCTCCCGGACCGGCTGTCTCGGTGCCGCTCGGTGGGCTCGACCGACGACGGTGCCCAACCGGAAAACGGGGCACCGTCTGCAACGAGAGCACAACCATGCCGCGAGACCCCTTCCCGCTCACCTGCCCGGGTAGGCAACAATGGCGCCCGTGCCTTTCCTGTTGCTGATCGAGGATGACGACGCCATCCGTACGGGTCTCGAACTCGGCCTGTCCCGTCAGGGTCACCGCGTGGTGGCCGCTGCGACGGGCGAGGACGGGCTGAGACTGCTCAAGGAGCAGCGCCCTGACCTGATCGTGTTGGACGTGATGCTGCCCGGGATCGACGGCTTCGAGGTGTGCCGGCGTATCCGGCGCACCGACCAGTTGCCGATCATCCTGCTCACCGCGCGCAGCGACGACATCGACGTGGTGGTGGGCCTGGAGTCCGGCGCCGACGACTACGTGATCAAGCCCGTGCAGCCGCGCGTGCTGGACGCGCGTATCCGCGCGGTGCTGCGGCGCGGCGAGCGCGACAGCACCGACTCGGCCGCGTTCGGCGCGATCGTGATCGACCGCAGCGCGATGACCGTCACCAAGGACGGCCAGGACCTGCAGCTCACGCCGACCGAGCTGCGGTTGCTGCTGGAGCTGAGCCGGCGGCCGGGCCAGGCGCTGTCGCGGCAGCAGTTGCTGCGGCTGGTGTGGGAGCACGACTACCTCGGCGACTCGCGGCTGGTGGACGCCTGCGTGCAGCGGCTACGCGCGAAGATCGAGGACGTACCGTCGTCGCCGACCCTGATCCGTACCGTCCGTGGTGTCGGCTACCGCCTGGACACGCCTCAGTGAGCCGTGCCCAAGGCAGCCCGTTCTGGCTGTTGCGCTGGACCAGCCTGCGGCTGCGGCTGATCGCGGTGTTCGCGCTGGTGGCGCTGACCGCGGCGGTGTCGGTGTCGGGCATCGCGTACTGGCTCAACCGCGACGCGGTGCTGACGCGGGCGCAGAACAGCGCGCTCGACGACTTCCGCGACTCGTTGCAGCGCAACGCCGCCTCGCTGCCGGTGCAGCCGACCTGCGAGTCGCTGGGCATGGCCGCGAACCGGATCGGCGGCCCGGACACGTATCAGGTCATCCTGATCGACTCCTCGGCCGACGGGCGGTGCGCGGAGCAGTCGGACGGGAGCACGTTCTCGATGGACGACGTACCCGCGTCGCTGGTGCGGGCGGTGAACACCAAGCACACGAAGGACGACGACCGCTACCACCTGCACTGGGAGCGGATCTCGCTGGAGGACCACCCCTATCTGGTGGCGGGCGCGCGGATCAACGACAACGGCCCGACCGGCTACATGCTCAAGTCCCTGGACGCCGAGCGCAAGGACCTCAACTCGCTCGCGTGGTCGCTGGGCATCGCCACGCTGCTGGCCCTGATCGGCGCGGCCCTGCTGGCGCAGGCGGCCGGCTCCGCGGTGCTGCGCCCGGTGCGGCGGCTGGGCGAGGCCGCCAAGCGGCTCGGCGAGGGGCAGTTGGACACCCGGCTGAAGGTGTCGGGCACCGACGAACTCGCCGAGATGTCGCGGACCTTCAACAACGCCGCCGAGCAGTTGGAGGGCCGGGTCGAGGAGTTGCGGGCCCGCGAGGCCGCCAGCCGCCGCTTCGTGGCCGACATGTCGCACGAGCTGCGCACCCCGCTGACCGCCATCACCGCGGTCACCGACGTGCTGGAGGACGAGGCGGACGCGCTGGACCCGATGATCGCCCCGGCGGTACGGCTGGTGGTCAGCGAGACCCGGCGGCTGAACGAACTGGTGGAGACGTTGATGGAGGTCACCCGGTTCGACGCCGGGACGGCGAAGCTGCGGGTCGACGAGGTCGACGTCGCCGACATGATCATGGCGTGCATGGACGCGCGGGCCTGGCTGGACTCGGTGGAACTGGACGCGCCGCGCGGGCTGCTGGCCACCATCGACCCGCGCCGGCTCGACGTGATCATGGCGAACCTGATCGGCAACGCGCTCAAGCACGGCGGCTCCCCGGTACGGGTCACCCTGCGCCGGGAGGGCGGCGAGGACGGCGAGATCGTGATCGTGGTCTCCGACCGCGGCCCCGGCATCCCCGAGGACGTGCTGCCGCACGTCTTCGACCGTTTCTACAAGGCCGACGCCTCCCGGGCCCGCTCCGAGGGCAGCGGCCTGGGCCTGTCCATCGCGATGGAGAACGCCCACATCCACGGCGGCGACATCACGGCCGCCAACGGCCCGCACGGCGGCGCCGTGTTCACGCTGCGCATGCCGGTACGGCCGCGGGCGGACGAGGGCGAGGACGGCGCGGAGGGCGCGGGCGGCGGTGGGCGCGGCCCGAGCGGCGCCACCGAGGCGAGCCGGGCGGGCGGCGGGAGCGACGGGCCCGCGGGGGCCGGAACCGCCGGCTCGGCCGGCAGGAACGGCGCGGGTGACCGCGCGGGCGGCACCGACGGGCCGGCGGGGAGCGCGTGATGACGGCGAGGAACGCTCCGGCGGGCGCCACACGGCCCGGCGGGCGGCGGGTGCGCCCCGGTGGCCGGATACGCACCCCGCGCGGGTCCGTGGCCGTTCTGGCGGCTTCGTGCGCCGCGCTGACCGCGCTGGCCGGGTGCGGCATCCGCACCACCACCGTGCCGGTGGACGACGGCCCCGCGCCCTCCCGGGTGGCCTGCGCGCCGCCCAAGGCGCCCGCCACCCCCGGACCGGACGCGATGGCCGAGAAGATCTACCTGGTCTGCAACACCCAGGTCACACCGGTCAGCCGCAGCGTCGAAGTGCGCGACGGCCGGATCGACCGCTTCAACGAGGTCAGGTTGCTCCTCGCCCAGCTCCAGATCAGCCCGCGCACCGCCGAGAGCAAGGGCGGGTTCTCCACGGCGGTGCCCGGCACCCTTGAAGTCTTCGCGACCGGGCAGGGCGACCACAAGGACGCGTTGCTGCTCAACGACCGGCCGCAGGACCTGCCGTCCTTCGCGCTCGCCCAGATCGTCTGCACGCTGGCCGCCGATCCGCTGATCTCGCCCGGCGGTTCGGTGGTCCTCGGTGGCCCCGGGCCGGACAGTAAGCTGCGCTCGTACACGTGCACGCCGGATCTGCGCACCCGCTCCGACGCGGCGGACAGCGCGGGCACGCCCGTCAGTTGACCGCCCGGGCGCGGGGCGGCGGGGCGTCCCCGGCCGGTCCCGGGAGCACCTTGTGATCGGGATCACGCAGGTGAAAGGCGTGTCGCGGTAGCGGAACGGGAACCGGCACGCACGGCCCGGACGTCATCGAGAACGTGCGGCACGACGGCTTCGTCTTCAGGGTGCGCGCGGCCGGGCTGCTGCTCACCGCCGCGTATCTGGTGTTGATCGGGTGGCTGCTGCTGCGGCCGCATTACGTGGCCTGGGTGTCCGCGCCCAACCTGCGGCCGCTCGACACGATCCGCGACGACCTCGCGAGAGGCCCGGTCGAGGCCGCCCAGCGGCTCGGCGCGGGGCTCGGGTTGCTGGCGCCGCTCGGCGTCCTGCTGCCGATGGCCGGCGGGCGCGCGGAGGCGTCGGCGCTCGCGTCCTTCGTCCGTACGGTCTTCGCCGGTCTGATGGTGTCGATGCTGCTGGAGTTCTCCCAGACGATGGTTCCCGGGCAGATCTTCGACATCGACGCGCTGATCCTCAACACGGTGGGCGTCGCCGCGGCCCACCTGCTGGTCGTCCCCGCGGCCAGGCGCCGCCTCCTGCGCACGACCGAGCCGGCTCCCCCGGCCCGCGAGCCCGTGCCCGCGAGCGTGCCCTGACCGCCAGGGTCGGCTGACCGCCAGGGCCCGCTGACGGCAAAGGTGCGCGGGTCGCCCGGGTGCGCGCGAAGCCCTCGGAAAGCTCGGAAAGCACAGCGCTCCGCGCCTCCTGCCGTGGGCGGGCGAGAGCCGGGGGGCGGGCCCCGCCGAACGAGGGCCGGGGGCGGCGGCCGCGCCGCCCCCCCCCCC
>NZ_JBFBIV010000090.1:0-32526 GCF_040702025.1 Streptomyces sp. NPDC088194
CACCAACTCTTGCCACAACAAACTCTTCCCCTACCCCCCCCTCTGCCGAAGTTGCCCGCGGGCTCCGGCCCCCCCCCCACCCCCCCCGGGGGGGTGCCGTCCTTCCGCGGAAGGACGGCACCCCCCAAGGGGCGCGGGGAACTGCGCGACAAGCCCCCACCGGCAGGTGGTCCCTCCACCGGCCGGACGGGGCACCCCGGGGGGTCAGGCGCCCGCGAGCTCCGCGAGCAAAGCCCCGTTGAAGGTGAAGGCGAGGCGGGACTCGGCGATGACGCGGTCCCGGTCGGCGGCGTCGAGCGGCATCGCGTCCAGCAGGGTGCGGTACTCCCGCTTGAAGGCGGCCGGGTTGGGGATCGCGTCGAAGACGTAGAACCGCACGCCGTCCCCCTTGTGGTCGAAGCCCCACGTCTTCTGCGCGGTGTCGCGCACCACCTGCCCGCCGGAGAGGTCGCCGAGGTAGCGGGTGTAGTGGTGCGCGACGTAACCGGCCGGCCAGGTGGCGGCGACCTCGGCGATCCGCGCGGTGTACGCGGCGGTGGCCGGCACCGGGACCGCCTTCCGCCGCCACCCGGGGCCGCGCAGGTGGTCCAGGTCGCGCTCCAGCGAAGGCACCCGCAGGAGTTCGGGGTACAGGAACGGCCCGGCCACCGGATCGTCGGCGAGCGCGGCGGAGCCGTCCTCCAGCGCGCGGTACACGAACCACAGTTGCTCGGTGTAGCGGGCGTACGCCTCGACGCCGAGACGGCCCCCGAGCATGTCGCTCATGAACTCCGTGTTGTTCACCTGGGTGTGCAGGTCCTGGCTCGCGGTGCGGATGACGGTGGAGAAGGGGGCGGCGACGGGCAGCGGCGACAAGGGGAACTCCTGAACATCGGTCGGGCGGGGACTCAGGTCTACCTAAGTAAGGCTTACCTAACTTCTTTCGTCAAGACCTTGCCGACACCCCGTCGGTAAAGGTTGCACGGGAACACTTCCACCCCGAGTGGCTGTTCAATCCAGCCAGGAGGCAGGATGGCCTCAACCGTGGGCGTACCGTGTCGAGTACCGCCGGTGGCCCCGGGGGCGAGGGAAGGAGCTCGATGGCAGGCAGGAACAGGTTGTCCGGCTGGTTGCGCCGAGGCGCGGACAGCGGGTCGTCCTCCTCGACCGCCGCCCGCCCCGCCCGGGCGCCGCGCTCCGCCCGCGGCTCCCGCTCCCGCCCCTCCGTGCCCGACCCGCGGCGCGACGAACTGACCCGGGCCGCCGCCCAGGCCGGCTACCGGCTGGTGCCCGCCGCCCACCCCGAGGGCTTCGGCTGTTCCTGCGAGCGGATCGGCTGCCCCATCCCGGGCCTGCACCCGATCTCGCTGGCCTGGCAGACCCAGGCGTCCACCGAGCCGCAGCGCGTCGAGGACTGGCTGCGCACCAACCCGCTGGCGAACTTCGTCACCGCGACCGGCATCGGCCACGACGTGCTCGACGTCCCCGCGGACGCGGGCCGGCTCGCCCTGGAGCGGCTGACCGTCGACGCCGCCACGATCGGGCCGGTCGCCGCCTACGGCGAGGACCGGCTGATGTTCTTCACCGCGACCCGCGGCACCCCCGCCGACGAGGACGAGTGGTGGCCCTGCGAGCTGGACAGCCACCCCGAGACCGCCGACGAGCACCCCGGCATCCGCTGGCACTGCCGCGGCAGCTACGTCCTGCTGCCGCCCGCGCGGCTGCCCTCCGGGAACTCCGTCCAGTGGCTCGACGGCCACGGCCCCGACCTGCCGCTGCCCGACCCGCTGCCCGTACTCGCCGTCCTCACCGACGCCTGCGCCCAGTTCGGCTACGAGTTCGAGCCCGAGTCCGTCGCGTGGGGCCGCTGAGCGAACCCCGGGCAAGCACGCGGCGAGCCGCACTCACCCAGGGGCACCCGTCCTACTCACCCTTCGCGGAGACCAGTCCCGTCAGGCTGCTGAGGAACGTCACCTTCGCGCCGGCCTTCCTCGGCGGCACGGCCACCATGTTCTGGGCGACGCGGGCGAGGGTGATCGACGTCTTGGGGGTGCCCGAGGTGAGCGCCTTCGTGTCCTTGTCGAGCGTGAGCCGGTACCCCGCGCGGAAGGTCGCCCGGGACTGGTGGCGCGAGCCGAAGAAGACGATCGCGCCGCCGTCGGTGGTGCGCAGCGCGATGGGCGCGAAGTCGCCGGAGATGTCGGGCTGATCGGCGTACTGGGTCACGGTGTCGGCGGTCCGCGCGGACTTCTCGTGGCTCGTCTTGAGGCCGGAGGTGGCCGGCCCGTCCGTGAACACCTGTGCCGGGCCGGCCCCGTTCTTCCCGTCGTCCTTCCCGCTGTCCAGGTAGTCGGTGTACTGCGCGCTCAACTGCCCCGGCTGGACCTGCAGATCGGTGCCCGCCAGCGGCAACGCCTCGGCGTGGCCGTGCTTGTCGACCGCGAAGTGCGGCAGCGCGTCGGGCGTGGCCACCCCCAGGAAGTCCGCCATCCACGGCTCGTCGGGGCCGCCGCGGCGGAACGCCAGCAGCCAGCGCGAGTCGCCGTTGCGGTCGGTCTGCGCCTCCGCCACGAAGAACTTCGGCCAGCCGCGCTGCTCGGGGATGAGGAACTTCGCGTGCGAGAACTTCAGCGCCGAGTAATCCGCGTTCCCCTGCGGGTTGTTGGCGTGCTTGGCCCGTACCCCGGCCTGGTCGATCGTGCCCAGTGGCCCGGCCTCGATGGCCGCGATCGCCTGCTCGTCGTACGACTTGGTCGCCTTGTTGTTCTGCGCGGCGAAGTTCGCCAGCACCTTGGCCGCCTCGGCGGGCCGTATCGACGGGATGAGTGCGCGCTCGCCGTGCACCGTCACGCAACCGGCCAGCGGCACGGTCAGCGCGATGGCGGCGGCCCCGAGGCACAACCTGCGGCGGATCATGGCGCGTCGGCTCTCCTTCGTACCCGGTGGGATCGCCGCAAACCCTACCGGGCGCCGCCCGTCAAGGGAGCGTGAGTACCTCGGCTCCTTCGGCCGTCACGACCAGCGTGTGCTCGAACTGGGCAGTCCGCTTGCGGTCCTTGGTGACGACCGTCCAGCCGTCCTCCCACAGGTCGTACTCGTACGTGCCCAGCGTCAGCATCGGCTCGATGGTGAAGGTCATCCCCGGCTGCATCACCGTGGTCGCCCGCGGGTCGTCGTAGTGCGGGATCACCAGGCCCGAGTGGAAGGCGGTGTGGATGCCGTGCCCGGTGAAGTCGCGCACCACGCCGTACCCGAAGCGCTTCGCGTACGACTCGATCACCCGCCCGATCACGTTGATCCGGCGGCCCGGCCGCACCGCCTTGATCGCGCGCTCCAGCGCCTCCCGGGTGCGCTCCACCAGCAGCCGCGACTCCTCGTCCACGTCCCCGACGAGATACGTCGCGTTGCAGTCGCCGTGCACGCCGTTGATGTACGCGGTCACGTCCAGGTTGACGATGTCGCCGTCCCGCAGCACCGACGAGTCCGGGATGCCGTGGCAGATCACCTCGTTGACCGAGGTGCACAGCGACTTCGGGAAGCCGCGGTAGCCCAGGTCCGACGGGTACGCCTTGTGGTCGACCATGTACCCGTGGGCGATCCGGTCCAGCTCGTCCGTGGTCACCCCGGGCGCCACGGCCTTCGCCGCCGCCTCCATCGCCCGCGCGGCGATCCGCGAGGCGATCCGCATCCGTTCGACGGTCTCCTCGTCCTGCACCTCGGGACCCGTGTACGGGGTCGGCCCCGGCTTGCCCACGTACTCGGGGCGCGGGATCGCCCCGGGCACCTGGCGGGCGGGGGAGAGGGTGCCGGGTACGACCAGCGACTGACCAGACATGCCGACGAGTGTATCCACGGGAGATCGGGCACGATGGGAAGGGGCGGCGCCCGGCAACGGGAGGGGCTCGGCCGGGCCGGGCGGCCCGCACCCGCCGGTGAGCGAGAAGGAGAGCGCGATGGCCTTTCACAAGGCGAGCAAGCCCGCGGGGAAGCCGGGGGAGTGGTTCTACTGCCTCAAGCACAAGCGGGTCGAGGAGGGGCCGGACTGCCCCTCCAAGGACCGGTTCGGGCCTTACGCGACGAAGGGTGAGGCCGAGCACGCGATGGAGCGGGTGGCTGAGCGCAACGACGAGTGGGACTCACGGGAGTAGGTGGGGGCGACCCGCCCGGGTGCCCCGTTCTGTCGGGCGAGGGACCACCCCTCGGTGGTGGGCCGGTCGCGCAGTTCCCCGCGCCCCTGGGTGTGTGCGGCTCCTCCGTGCCTCGCTCGGCTGCTCGCCGTTCTCGTTGCGGTCCGTGTCCGGCCGTAGGCCGGTGGCCTGCTGAGCGCGCAGTTCCCCGCGCCCCTGAGTGTGTGCGGCTCTTCCGTTCCTCGCCGCGTCACAGCCGGTGGGTGTTTGTCGCGCCGCCAACGGAAAATGCGTTGCCGGGGGAGTGGTGGGGCGGGCAGATTCGCGCGGGTGAAAGTGAAGGGGCTTCTGCCCGATCTCGCGCCTTGGCGCAGCTCGCGGGACTTCCGGCTGATGTGGTCGGCGGGGGTGGTGACGAACTTCGGCAGTTTTCTGACGATGGTCGCGCTGCCGGTGCAGATCAAGGAGCTGACGGGTTCCGCGGTCGCGGTGGGTGCGGTGGGCGCGGTGGAGTTGGTGCCGCTGATCGTGTTCGGCCTCTACGGGGGCGCGCTCGCCGACGCGGTGGACCGCAAGACGCTGATCGTCGGGGCGGAGGCGGCGCAGGGCCTGCTGGTGGTGGGCCTGCTGCTCAACACGTCGGTCCCGCATCCCGCGGTGTGGCCGCTGTACGCGGGCGCGGCGCTGTCCAGCGCGCTGGCCGGGCTCCAGCGGCCCGCGCTCGACGCGATCGTGCCGCGCATCGTGCCCCGCGACCAGCTCGCGGCGGCCGCGTCGCTGAACGCCCTGCGCTGGCAGATCGGGGCCATCGCGGGCCCCTCCGTCGCGGGCCTGGTGATCGCCTACGCGGGCCTCGGCTGGTCCTACGGCATCGACGCGGTGACCTTCGCCGTCTCGGTCCTCCTCGCCCTGGGGCTGCGCCGCTCGCCCGCCGCGCACGACGCCCGCCCGCCGTCGCTGCGGGGGATCGCCGAGGGGGCGCGGTACGCCTGGAGCCGCAAGGAGTTGCTGGGCACGTACCTGATCGACATGGTCGCGATGTTCTTCGCCTACCCGGCGGCGATCTTCCCCTTCCTGGCGGACGACCTGCACGCGCGGTGGTCGCTCGGCCTGATGTACGCGGCCGGGTCGGTGGGGTCGCTGCTGGTCAGCCTCACCAGCGGGTGGGCCTCGCGGGTGCGCGGACACGGGCGGATGGTGGTGGCCGCGGCGGCGGGCTGGGGGCTGGCGATGGCCTGCGCGGGCTGGTCGGGCCGGATCTGGCTGGTGCTGGTGTTCCTCGCCGCGGCCGGCGCCTGTGACATGGTCAGCGGCATCGGCCGCTCCACCATGTGGAACGCGACCATCCCGGACAGCCTGCGCGGCCGGCTGGCCGGGATCGAGCTGCTGTCGTACTCCACCGGGCCGCAACTGGGCCAGGTCCGCTCCGGCGGGGTCGCCGCGTTGAGCTCCGCGCGGACCTCGGTCTGGTCCGGCGGGCTGGCCTGCGTCGCCTCGGTGGGCCTGCTGGCGCTGGCGCTGCCCGCGCTGATGTCCTACGACTCGCGGGACGCGGCCCCGGTCGACGCCGCCGGCCCCGCCGACCGCCCCGTCCTTTCGGGGTAGCCGCCGGGCGCCGCCGCCCGCGGCATGACCGCCGCGGTCCGCCTGCCGCCCGCGGCATGACCGCCGCGGTCCGCCTGCCGCCCGCGGCATGTCCGCCGCGCCTTCCGCCGCTGTGCCGTCCGTTACTGTCCGGGAGGCGCAGACACCCGCGGGGGCGGGGCGGTGCGAAGATGGGCCGCATGACCGCTGACGATGTGAAGAAGCCCGCCGCCAAGGACCCCTGGGCCCTCCCGGACGTGTCGGCGCTGACGGTGGGAGTGCTGGGCGGAACCGGCGACCAGGGCCGGGGCCTGGCCTACCGCCTGGCGCGGGCCGGCCAGTCCGTGGTGATCGGCTCGCGGGACGCGGCCCGCGCGGAGGCCGCCGCGGCCGAGCTGGCCGCGGGCGAGAAGGGCGCCGCGGGAGTCCAGGGCGCCGAGAACGCGGAGTGCGCCCGCCGCAGCGACATCGTGATCGTGGCGGTCCCGTGGGAGGGCCACGCGAAGACCCTCGAAGCGCTGCGCGAACCCCTCGCCGGCAAGCTCGTGATCGACTGCGTCAACCCGCTCGGCTTCGACAAGCAGGGCGCCTACGCGCTCACCCCCGAGGAGGGCAGCGCCGCCCAGCAGGCCGCCGCGCTCCTCCCGGACTCCCGGGTCACCGCCGCCTTCCACCACCTGTCGGCGGTGCTCCTCCAGGACCCCGCGGTCGAGTCGATCGACACCGACGTCATGGTGCTCGGCGAGTCCCGCGCCGACACCGACCTCGTACAGGCGCTGGCCGGCCGTATCCCCGGTATGCGCGGCGTGTTCGCCGGGCGGCTGCGCAACGCCCACCAGGTCGAGTCCCTGGTGGCCAACCTGATCTCCGTCAACCGCCGTTACAAGGCCCACGCCGGGCTGCGCGTCACTGACGTGTGACGTCCGGCGGCCCGCCGGGCCGCGCCACCCCCGACCACCCCCACCAGCACAGGAGCCCGACCGCCATGCCCCGCCTCGCCCTCTACTCCCTGATCGTGTGCCTGCTGGCCGTGGCGGCCGCGGTGGTGTCCTTCGTCAACGGCCAGTGGATCGGGGTGGTCTGGGTGCTGCTCGCCGGCCTCACCAGCAACATGTGCTGGTACTACTACCGCAAGGCGAAGTTGACGGCCGCGGCCGGGCAGCGCGCCGCCGGCTGACCTGGCGGCGCGGCCAGGCCGTGTTCTGGAGGTCCCTCCCCCCGCCGAAGGCTGTGGGGGAGCACCGGACGCCACGGGCCCCGCCCTTCGGGCGGACGGCGCTCCTCAACACGGCCTAGTGCTTCCAGAACTGGAACAGGTAGTAGCCGTAGCCCGCCATCCAGTCCGGCACCTTGAACCACGTCATCACGTGGTACATCGCGTCGAAGAACTTGACGTTCACCGAGTGGATGTAGAGCACCCCGAAGACCGCGAGCATCCCGAACGGCGCGAACGGCTGCACCTGGCGGCGCACTTCGTAGGACAGCCACGGCTCGATCACGCCGTAGCCGTCAAGGCCGGGGATGGGCAGGAAGTTCATGATGGCCGCGGTCACCTGGAGCAGCGCGAGGAACCCGAGGGCGGCCTGGAAGTCGTGCGGCCAGGAGTCGGCCAGGCCGAGGGTGAACGGCAGCATCAGCAGGATGGCGAAGAGCACGTTGGTGAGCGGGCCCGCCGCCGAGATGAGGCTGTGCCGCAGCCGGCCGCGGATGCGGTTGCGCTCGATGAGCACGGCGCCGCCGGGCAGGCCGATACCGCCGAGGATGACGAAGATCAGCGGCAGCAGGATGGACAGCGCGGCGTTGGCGTACTTCAGCGGGTTCAGCGTGAGGTAGCCCTTGGCCTCGATGCTGGTGTCGCCGCTGTGCAGGGCGGTACGGGCGTGTGCGTACTCGTGCAGGCACAGCGAGAAGAGCCAGCCGGACAGCACGAACAGGAACACCGCGAAGCCGGCGTCGGACGCGTAGCCCGCCCACACCGCCCAGCCGGAGACCACCATCACCGCGGTGATGCCGAGGAACACCGGGCTGATCCGGCGGTTCTCGCCTCGCCTGGTCATGCGCAGCGGGGTGACGGTCATGTGCGGGCTCCTCGCGGGGGCGATCAGCGGGCGTGGTCGGCGGGCGGGGTCGGCGACGGGCGGGTCAGCGGTGTGATGCCGCCCGATCATGCCATCCCGGGCGGCCTCGGACACGTGCCACGTCCGCAAAACGGACGGCGGCGGGCCCTGGTTCCGGCCCGTACCCCGCCGGTACCCGCCGTGCCCGGGCGCCGCCGCGCCGCCGGCCCCGCGCACTTCGTGACACCGGCCACGCCGACTCCGTAAGAATGGGGCCGTGCGATACGCGATCCTCGGCTCCACTCAGGCCCTGCGGGGCGACGGCGAACCCGTCGCGCTCGCGGGCGGCCGGCTGCGCGCGCTGCTCACCGCGCTGGCGTTGCGGCCCGGCCGGGTGGTCGGCGCGGACGTCCTGATCGACGAGGTGTGGGACGGCGAGCCGCCGGCCGGGGCCACCGGGGCGTTGCAGGCGCTGGTCGGGCGGCTGCGGCGGGCGCTGGGACACGACGCGGTCGGGTCGGTCGGCGGCGGCTACCGGCTGGAGGCGGCCCGCGACGACGTGGACCTGTACCGCTTCGAGCGGCTGGCCGAGGAAGGCGCGCAGGCGCTGGCCGAGGGCGACCCGGTGAAGGCCGCCGGGCTGCTCGGCGACGCGCTCGCGCTGTGGCGCGGCCCGGCGCTGGCCGACCTGCCGGACCGGGGCACGGCCGCCGTACGCAGCGAGGCGCTGCGGCTGGACGCCCACCGGCAGCGGCTGACCGCGGAACTCGCGCTCGGCCGGGCCGGGCAGGTGCTGCCCGAACTCGCCGAACTGGCCGCCGAGCACCCCCTGGACGAGCCGCTGCGGGCCCTGCACATCCGCGCCCTGCGCGCCGCCGGCCGTACCGCGGAGGCGCTCACCGCATACGAGGCGGTCCGCCGCGACCTCGCCGACCAGCTCGGCGCCGACCCCGGCGACGAACTGCGCCGCCTGCACGCGGAACTGCTCCACCCGGCACCGGCCGCGCCGTCCGACCGGGCCGGCGAGGGCGACCACGGCCCGCGGAGCCGCCCCGGCGCGACCGGCACGCCGCCCGCCCGTAGC
Organism: Streptomyces sp. NPDC088194; assembly: GCF_040702025.1. Lineage (NCBI taxonomy): Bacteria > Bacillati > Actinomycetota > Actinomycetes > Kitasatosporales > Streptomycetaceae > Streptomyces > Streptomyces sp. NPDC088194. The sequence goes on from NZ_JBFBIV010000090.1 coordinate 8,832, forward strand.
CACGCCCACGCCCGCGCGCACACCCCCGTCCCCGGCGCGGACTCCGCCGACGGCGCGCCCGCGGGCTGGACGTACGACCGCACGCCCGCCGGCGGCGCGGCCGTGGCCGATCAGGACCGGGGCCGTACCGCGGGCGGCCGCGGGCCCGTGGAGTGCGGGCTCGGCAACGCCCGCGCCCGGCTGACCAGCTTCGTCGGACGGGAGAGCGACCTCGCGGCGGTGCGGCAGGACCTCGCGCAGGGGCGGCTGGTGACGATCACCGGCCCGGGCGGCACCGGCAAGACCCGGCTCTCCCAGGAGGCCGGTGACCTGGTCGCGGGCCGCTGGGCCGACGGCGTCTGGTACGCCGAGCTGGCCCCGGTGAGCGACCCGCGCACCCTCCCCGAAGCGGTGATCAGCTCGCTCGGGCTGCGCGAGACGCTGCTGCACTCCGGCGGTGCCGCCGGGGCGGCGATCGCGGCGGAGACCGGCCCGCGCGACGCGGCACGGCAGCTCGCCGACTACTGCTCCAGCCGCGAACTGCTGCTCGTGCTGGACAACTGCGAGCACGTCATCGACGCCGCCGCCACCCTCACGGAGTCGCTGCTGGCGAACTGCCCGGGCCTGTCGGTGCTCGCCACCAGCCGCGAACCGCTCGGCGTGCCCGGCGAGTTGGTGCGCCCGCTGGACCCGCTGCCGGACCCGACCGCGCTGCGCCTGCTCGCCGACCGGGGCGCGGCGGCCCGCCCGGGCTTCTCGGTCGACGACGACCCGGTGGCCTGCGCGGAGCTGTGCCGGCGGCTCGACGGCCTGCCGCTGGCGATCGAGCTGGCCGCGGCCCGGCTGCGCAGCCTGTCGCCCCGGCAGCTCGCCGACCGGCTCGACGACCGCTTCCGCCTGCTCACCGGCGGCAGCCGCACGCTGCTGCCCCGCCAGCAGACCCTGCGCGCCGTCGTCGACTGGTCCTGGGACCTGCTGGACCCCGCCGAGCGCGTCCTGCTGCGCCGGCTCGCCGTCTTCCGCGGCGGCTGCACCCTCGACGCGGTCGAGGCGGTCTGCGCGGACCCCGTGTCCGGCGGGGAGCCCGGCGACCGGACGCCGGCCGGGAGCGCGGCGTCCGCAGCCGAGCGGATAGCGTCGCCGGACGCGGCCGCCCTGCTCGCCTCCCTCGTCGACAAGTCCCTGGTCCTCGCCGAACAGGGCGCGGACGGCTCCCGGTACCGGATGCTGGAGACCATCGCGGAGTACTCCGCCGAGCGGCTCGACGAGTCGGGCGAGCGCGACCGGGTCGCGCGCCGGCACCTGACGTACTTCCGCGAGTACGTCCGCACCGCCGACCCGAAGCTGCGCGGCCGCGGCCAACTCGTCTGGTTCGAGCGGCTGGAGCGCGAGCAGGAGAACCTGCGCGCGGCGCTGCGCCGGGCGGTGGACACCGCCGACGAGCAGGAGGCGCTGATGCTCGTGATCGGCTGCGCCTGGTTCTGGGAGGTGCGCAACCACGTCTCGGAGCGGAAGTACTGGCCGGCTGTGGTGGCGGCGCTGGGCCCGAACCCGTTTCACGAGCCGCCGAGCCTGGTGCCGGTCGAGCGCGGCGTCCTGGACGACCCGCCGCCGTTGGACGGCGAGCGGCTGCTCGAGGCGCGCCGGTACGTCCGCGTGATCGAGCTGGCCGCGCACGACGAGGAGACCGACTGGTGGTCCGACGGGGACATCTCCGCCACCGGCCTCGCCCTGATCGAGACCTATCCGCCGCACCTGCCGCAGTCCGCCCGGCAGCCCGGCATCACCCGCCCCTTCGGCGCGTTCTTCGCCGGGGACTTCACGCGGCTGCACGAGCTGATGGACGAGACCGTCGAGTCCTGCCGCACCTTCGGCCGCACCTGGGAACTGGCCTATTCGCTGCAACTGCGGGCGAAGGTCAACAACGACGTCAGCGAGCGGATGGACGCGGCGCTGGCGGACATCAGCGAGAGCCGCGAGCTGTTCCAGCAACTCGGCGACGAGTGGGGCACGGCCGAGACGATGTCGGCCGAGGCCGAGGCCGCGGGCAACATGGGGGACTGGCACCGGGCGATCGAGTGCTGCCGCGAGGGCATCGAGCTGGCCCGCAAGATGGGCGCGCACCAGCACGTCCCGGTGGTGACCGTCCGGCTCGGCGACGCGCTGGCGAGCGTCGGCGAGGTGGTGGAGGGCGAGCGGGTGATGCGGGAGGGCATCGCGGACGCCGAGCGGTTCGGTTCGGCCGCCGACGGCGCCGCCTTCTTCGGCAAGGTGCAACTCGCCAATCTGCTCAACCGCCTGGAGCGGGTGCCCGAGGCGAGGGAGCTGATCGAGAGAACCATCCAGGACACCCGTGCGAGCGGCTCGCCGATACCGGGCTTCGTGGTCGGGATGCTCAACGGCATGAAGGGCTACCTGATGGGCCGGGCCGGTGAGCCGGCGGCCGGCCTCGCGCTGCTGGCCGAGGGCGTCACCGAACTCAGCGGCCATCCGCTGGCCGAGGTGATCACCCCCCGGCTGGCGATCGTGATCTCACCCGGCGTCGTGGAACTGCTGGTCCTGCTCGCCGAATCCGAACCCGGGGTCAAGCCGGAGCGGCTGATCCGCGCGGCCAAGCTGCTGTCCGCGCACGACCGGCTGCGCCCGCTGGCGATCGCACCGCTGGAGGCCCGCCACATCGACAGGACCCGCCGCCGGCTGCGCGAACTGCTCGGCGAGGACGGATACGCCGCCGCGTACGCCGCGGGCGACGGCCTCGGTGTCGCCGAGGCCGTCGCCTTGATGCGCGAGGCGAACTGATGCGCGAGACGAACTGACGGTCCCTCGGGCGGCACCCGCGTGCGGTGCCGCCTTCGGCCGGTCACGTCTTCTTGCGGAACCGCGCCACCGCCAGCGGCGCCGTCACCACGGTGATGCCGATCGACCAGGCCACCACCATCCACACCGAGTGCGCCACCGGGCCGCCGTTGATCAACGCCCTTGACGCGTCGGCCAGGTTGGAGAGCGGATTGACCTTGGTGAAGCTCTCCAGCCAGCCCGGCATCGTGGTCGGCTTGGCGAAGATGGAACTGCCGAACTGCAACGGCATGAGCACGAGCATGGCCACTCCCTGGACCGCCTGGGCGGTCTTCATCGTCAGGCCCAGCAGGATGAAGATCCACATCAGCGAGGCGCCGAAGACCAGGGACAGCAGCACCGACATCAGCAGGTGCGGGACGTCCGTTCCGACGCTCATGCCGAGCGCGAAGCCCATGCCGAGCAGGATCGCCATCGCGATCATCATCCGGCCGACCTCGACCACGATCTTCGCGATCAGCACCGAGGACCGCGCGATCGGCATCGTGCGGAACCGGTCCATGACCCCCTTGCGGAAGTCGTCGTTGATGCCGGTCCCGACCGCCATGGCGATGTTCATGCCCATCATCGCCATCAGGCCGGGGACCACGTAGTTCACGTACGCGTGCTGGTGCCCCTTGCCGGAGACCGCGCCGCCGAAGACGTAGACGAAGAGCAGGGTGAAGATCACCGGCATCAGCAGGACGTCGAACATCGACTCCGGGTCCTGCTTGATCTGGAGCATGTTGCGGCGGGCCAGGGCACCGATGTGCCGGAGGTTGGCCCGCAGGCCGATCCTGCCCTCGTTCGCCGTGACCTTCGCCGGTGCGGCCAGGGTGGCCGATGCCGCGCTCATACCGAGACCTCCACGTTCTGCTGTGCGTCCGTCATGCTGTGCGGGGCGGCCGGGCCGGGCCCGTCGTCGCCGGTGGGCCCGTCCTCCGCGGCCGACGCCTTCTGGCCGGTCACGGCGAGGAACACCTCGTCCAGGCTGGGCAGATGGGTCTCGATGTGCGCGATGCCGAAGCCGCGGGCGCCCAGCAGTCCCACCACGGCGGTGAGCTGGTCGTCGCTGAGGATCGGCACGCTGACCAGGCCGTCGTCGTCGGTGCGGGCGCCCGCGACGCCGTCGAGCCCGGCCTCGGCGATCGCGGCGGCCATCCCGGCGGCCTCTGCGGCCTCGCTCGGCCTGATCCGCAGGGTCCGCCCGCCGACCTTCGCCTTCAGCTCGGCGACCTTGCCGCCGGCGATGATCCGGCCGCGGTCGATGACCGTCAGCTCGTGGGCGAGCTGCTCGGCCTCCTCCATGTACTGGGTGGTGAGCAGCACCGTCGCCCCCTCGGCGACCATCCGCTGCACCTCCTCCCACACCTCGTTGCGGGTGCGCGGGTCCAGGCCCGTGGTCGGCTCGTCCAGGTAGAGCACCGCGGGGCGGCCGATCATGCTCGCCGCCAGGTCGAGGCGGCGGCGCATACCGCCGGAGTACTGCATCGCCGGCCGCTTGGCGGCCTCGGTGAGCGAGAAGCGCTCCAGCAGCTCGTCGGCGCGGGACCTGGCCTCCTTGCGGGGCAGGTCGAGCAGCCGCCCGATCATGTACAGGTTCTCCCGGCCGGAGAGCTTCTCGTCGACCGAGGCGTACTGCCCGGTCATCCCGATCACCCGGCGCAGCTGCCGGGGTTGCTTGAGTACGTCGTAGCCCGCCACGTGGGCGCTGCCGGCGTCCGGCCGCACCAGCGTGGACAGCACCCGTACGAGCGTGGTCTTGCCGGCCCCGTTCGGGCCGAGGACGCCGAGCACCGTGCCCTGGCGCACTTCCAGATCCACCCCGTCGAGGGCTTTGGTCGGGCCGTAGTGCTTGACCAGACCGCGCACCTCGACGGCGGCGGTCCCACCGTTCTCTGTCAGTCGCGTCGTCATGTCCACCACCATGCAGGGCCCCACCGACACGGCACCGATATCCCACCGACAGCGATATGTCGGCGGGATATCGGTGACGAAAGCAGCAGGTCAGCGCGGTGGTGACGAGACGGTGCGGCGATCGTCGGGCGCCCGGCGGGTCAGCCGGCGGTGCCGCGCGGGCGGTCCGTGGGCTGCGCGCCGGCCTGCGGGATGCTCAGCAGCAGGGTGCCGTCAGCGGCGCGCACCTCGAACCGGCTGATCGCCGTGGGGTGCATCCCGGTGGCGCCGCTCACGGTCAGCGCCTTGGGCTGCTCGCCCGTGCCGTACCCGCCCTGCGGCACCGACCAGGTCGCGACGGTCTCCCGGGAGTCGTCGCGGCCCACGGCGTCCAGGTGGCAGTGGTCCGGGCCGCGCACCCCGGCCAGCCGGAGGCTGACCGCGGTGCCCCACGCCTTGTCGGTGAGCCCGACGACGGCGGACACCCCGGTCGACGGGTCGCGCGCCGAGTCCTGCGCGCCCGGGAGGGCACTGGCGGCAGGGGTGGCGGTGCCGTCGTGGGTGGCCAGCACCGCGACGGTGGGCCCGCCGACGACCAGCGCCGCGGCCACCGCGACCGCGACCAGCCGCCGCCTGCGGCGGGCCCGGCGCTCGCCGGAGACCTGCCGCAGCAGCCGGTCCAGCAGCGCGTCGCCGGGCGGCTCGGGGAAGCCGATCCCGTCCTCCCGCAGCTCGGCGAGGACCGGCACCACCCCGCTCAGCTCGTCCAGCTCCCGCCCGCACTCGTCGCACCCGGCCAGGTGCTCCTCGAACGCCGACATCTGCGCGTCGTCGAGGGCCCCGAGCAGATAGGCGCCCACGTCCACATGAGGCGTCATGGGGTTCACGAGGTGGTCACCCCTCTCTCCTCCAGTGCGTTCCGTGCGGCGCGCAGCGCGTAGAAGACCCGGGACCGTACGGTGCCGGGCGGCAGCCCCAGCTCCTCGGCCGCCTCGCTGACTGTACGGCCCTTGAAGTACGTCTCGACGAGCGCTTCGCGGTGGGCGGGGGACAGGTCCTGGAGGGCGTCGGAGATCGTCATCAGGCGCAGTGAGCGCTCCAGTTCGTCGCGCGCCGGCAGCAGGTCCAGGGCGGCGGGGGAGGTCTCGGGGGGCCGGGCCTGCCGGCTGCGGTGGCCGTCGATCACGATCCGCCGGGCGACGGTGACCAGCCAGGGCCGCAGCGACCTGGCCGCCGGGTCGAGCTGCGCCGCGCTCTTCCAGGCCCGCAGCAGCGTCTCCTGCACGACGTCCTCGGCGAGGTGGCGGTCGCCCGCGACGAGCTTGAGGACGTAGGTGAACAGGGCGCCCGCGTGCTCGCGGTACAGCGCCCGCATGAGGTCTTCCTCCGGGACCGCGCCGTCGGGCCCCGACCCCGACCCGGGCGCGGGCTCGGCACCGGACACCGGCCCAGCACCGGGCGCGGGCTCGGCACCGGCCACCGCACCGGGCCGGGCCGTGCCGTCGGGCCCGGGCGGGCCGGCCGGCCGCGCCGCACCGGCCTGTTCCGGTAGCTCCGGAGGGGGTCCGTCCACGGGCGCATCCTGCCGCACCGGCGGCTCCCGGTCGAGTTCGCGTATCGCGGATCGAGACATCAGCGGGTGGCTTTCCAAGGGTGGCGGGTCGCCGCGGCGGCGGCGCTCACGCCCTCCATACGGACCCGCGGCCGGAACGTCTCATCCGGGAGGCGGAAAAGCCGCGGAAGGCGCAGGCGGGCGGGCCCGGACACACCCGGACCCGCCCGCCTCGCCCCCCCGACGTCAGTGGAAGGTGTGCTCCTCGGCCGGGAACTCCCCGCCCACCACGTCCTGCGCGTACGCCTTCGCCGCGTCACCCAGGGTGCGGCGCAGGTCGGCGTACTGCTTGGTGAAGCGCGGCACCTTGCCGCCGGTCATCCCGGCCATGTCGGTCCACACCAGCACCTGCGCGTCGGTGTCGGGGCCGGCGCCGATGCCGATCACGGGGATCTCCAGGGTGCGGGTGATCTCGGCGGCGACCTCGCTCGGCACCAGTTCCAGCACCAGCGCGAAGGCGCCCGCCTCCTGCGCGGCCTTGGCGTCCTGCATCAGGCGGTGCGCCGCCTCGTCGCCACGGCCCTGCACGCGGTAGCCCAGGGTGTGCACGGACTGCGGGGTCAGGCCCATGTGCGACATGACCGGGATGCCGGCCTCGACCAGCGCCTCGGTCTGGGCCAGCGAGCGCTTGCCGCCCTCCAGCTTCACCGCGCCGACGCCGGCCTCCTTCACCAGCCGGGTCGCGCTGCGCAGGGCCTGCACCGGGCCCTCCTGGTACGAGCCGAAGGTCAGGTCGCCGACGATCAGGGCCCGCCGGGTGCCGCGGACGACGGCGGCGGACAGCATCGTCATGTGGTCGAGCGTGACCGGCACGGTGGTGTCGTAGCCGAGGTGACAGTTGCCCATCGAGTCACCGACCAGCAGCACGGGGATGCCCGCCTCGTCGAAGACGGACGCGGTCATCGCGTCGTACGCGGTGAGCATGGGCCACTTCTCGCCGCGCTCCTTGGCGGCGCCCAGATCACGCACGGTCACCCGGCGGGAGCCGGTCCCGCCGTAGAGCGCCTTGGGGTTGTCGGCTGGGTTCTGGGCAGCCGGAAGTTGCGTCATGGTGACGGCTCCTTCATGTCATCTCGAGGCGCCCTGACGGCGTCCCCGGACCACCTCCCATGCTGACACGCCCGGCGCCGCGCCGAAAGCCCTCCGCTGAGGTGCTGCTTTTACCCGGGCTTTACGATACGAGACGGGGCCGTATCGTAAATGGGGTACCCTCGTGCAATGGCCGCTGATGTGATAGTCACCAAGGTGCCCGAGGCGATCCATCGCCGCCGCTGGGCGATTCTCACCGTGTTGCTGTTCAGCCTGCTCGTCGTGGTGCTGGACAACTCGATCCTCAACGTGGCGATGAAGACGATCGCCCAACCCGCCCCGACCGGACTCGGCGCCAGCCAGAGCGAGTTGGAGTGGGCGATCAACTCGTACACCCTGGTCTTCGCCGGCCTGCTGTTCACCGCGGGCCTGCTCGGCGACCGGCTGGGCCGCAAGAAGGTGCTGCTCTTCGGCATGTTCGTGTTCGGCGGCGGCTCCGCGCTGTCCGCGTTCGCCGGCTCCGCGGGCGAACTGATCGCCTGGCGCGGCGTGATGGGCCTGGGCGGCGCGTTCATCATGCCCGCCACCCTCGCCATCATCATGAACGTCTTCGAGCGCGAGGAGCAGCCGCGCGCCATCGGCATCTGGGCGGGCGTGGTCGGCCTGGCCATCGCGGTCGGCCCGATCACCGGCGGCCTGCTGCTCCAGCACTTCTGGTGGGGCTCGGTCTTCCTGGTCAACGTGCCGATCGTGGTCGCCGCGCTGATCGCGATGTTCCTGATCGTGCCCGACTCCAAGGACCCGCGGCCCGGCCGGCTCGACCCGGTCGGCGTGCTGCTGTCCATCGCCGGCCTGGTGCTGCTCATCTACGGCATCATCAAGGGCGGCCAGTACGGCGACTTCACCCGCCCGGAGGTGTGGGCCACCTCCGTGGGCGGCCTCGCCATCCTCGGCGGCTTCGTCTGGTACGAGGCGCGCAGCGACCACCCGGCCCTGGACGTCGCCTACTTCAAGAAGCGGCAGTTCTCCGCCTCGGTCGCCGCGATCGGCCTGGTCTTCTTCGCGCTGATGGGCGTGACCTTCTTCATCGTCTTCTACACCCAGTCGGTCCGCGGCTACAGCGCCCTCCAGTCCGGCCTGCTGCTGCTCCCGCTGGCCGCCGCCCAGATGGTGTTCGCGCCGCGCGCCCGGCTGCTGGTCGACAAGCTCGGCGCCCGGGTGGTGTGCGCCGGCGGCATGGTGCTGACCGGGCTGTCCTTCCTCGGCTTCCTCATGCTCGGCCAGTCCACCCCGATCTGGGAGCTGGAGGTGCTGTTCTTCGTGATGGGCACCGCGATGGCGCACGTCATGCCGCCCGCCACCGTGATGATCATGTCGTCGCTGCCGCGCGAGAAGGCCGGCTCCGGCTCCGCGGTCAACAACACCTTCCGGCAGGTCGGCGGCGCCCTCGGCGTGGCCGTGCTCGGCTCGGTGATGTCCACCGTCTACCGCAACGGCATCAGCACCCACCTCGGCAGCCTGCCCGCCGACAAGCGGCACGCGGCCGGCGAGTCGATCGAGGCGACCCTCGGCGTCGCGCAGAAGATCGGCCCGCGCGGCAACGTGCTGATCCAGCCCGCCAACGACGCGTTCATCCACGCCATGCACATCACGGCGGCCGCCTCCGCCGCGGTCGCGATCATCGGCGGCGTGATCGCGCTCGCCTTCCTGCCCCCCAAGGACGCACCGGCGCGCGCGGCCGGCGGCGGCTCGGAGGAGCGGGAGATGGTGGGAGTCGAGCAGTGACGGTGGGCACTTCCCCGGGCGGTGCCGCGGACCGTACGCCGGACGGTACGGCGGCGGTCACGGCACCGCGCGGACGCCCGCGCAACGCGGCCGTCGACCGTACGGTCATCGACACCGTGCTGCGGCTGATCTCCGAGGGCACGTCGATCGGCGACCTGACCATGGAGGGCATCGCCCGGGAAGCGGGCGTCGGCAAGGCGACGGTGTACCGGCGCTGGTCCGGCAAGGACGCGCTGCTGTTCGACGTGCTCGACACCGTGGACCCGCCACCACCGGTCAGCCGCACCGGCGACCTGCGTACGGACCTGGTCTGCGCGGTCGAGTTCATCCGCCGGCACAGCCTCGCCAAGCGGGAGTCCGCGCTGCTGCGGACCATGGTGACGCAGATGCAGAGCAACCCGCGGCTGTGGAAGCGCTACCACGACACCGTCATCGCCGGCCGCCGCCAGATGCTCAGGGCGCTGCTGGAGCGCGGCATCGCCACCGGCCAGATCCGTCCCGAACTCGGTACCGACCTCGAACTGCTCTGCGACATGGTGGCCGGTCCCGTGCTCGCCCGCGCCACCCTGCGCCCGGACTCCTCGCTCCCCGAGGACCTCGCCGACCGCGTGGTGGACACCCTCCTGGACGGGATGCGCCCCCGCGACTGACCCGTCGCCTGTCACCCGTCGCCCGTCGCCCGTCACCCGTCACCGTCATCCGTCCTCGTCAGCGGCCGGCGGCCCACCCGGAGAATCCGGTGGGCCGCCGGCCGCTGTGTGATGGTCTTGTCACAGTCCTCCCGGTAAGTGCCGTGCCGCGGAACCCGACACCCCCGTCAAGCCGTCGGTTCACATACGAATCCCGTAGTGTCGCCTCGGGTCGGTCGCACGGATCTCCGCGTGGGAACTCCGTGTCGGCACTCCGCGGTTGAAGGAGCGGTGTCCGGTGAGCCGGGGACCGACGACAGCGCGGCAGACGCACCTGCCGGGCGGTGCGACGCCGCGGAGATCCGACGACAGGCCCTAGGGTTCTGAAGCACCCGCAAGCGGCAGGCAAGGACTTCTATGACGCAGGCGCAGAACAGCACGGACGCGAGCACGGACGGCGGCGACCCGGCAGGGTCGGGAGCCGCGTCCGGAGCCCGAGACCGGCTGCGCGCCCGCTTCCTGCGATGGTGGCGGCCGGACGGGATGTGGCGGCGCGGGATCGCGACGGCGGTGGTCGCCGTGGTGCTGACCGGCCTGCTGGTCTTCCACGCGCGGGTGCCGAACCGGGTCGGCAACCTCGGCAGCCTGCTGGAGACGTTCCTGCCCTGGCTCGGGCTGATCGTGCCGGTGCTGCTGGTGGTGGCGGTGCTGCGCCGCTCGGTCACCGCGCTGATCGCGGTGGTGCTGCCGGCCGTGGTGTGGTTCAACCTCTTCGGCGGGCTGATGACCGACAAGTCCGGGTCCGGCGGCGACCTGACCGTGCTCACGCACAACGTCAACGCCGAGAACCCCGACCCCGACGGCACCGCCAAGGACGTGATCGCCGCCCACGCCGACCTGGTCGCCCTGGAGGAGCTGGCCTCCAACGAGGTGTCCCGCTACAGCCGCGACCTCGCCGCCGCGTATCCGTACCACTCCGTGCAGGGCACCGTCGGGCTGTGGAGCAAGTACCCGCTCAGCTCGGTCCGCCCGGTCGACATACGGCTGGGCTGGACCCGGGCCATGCGCGCCACCGCCGACACCCCGCACGGGAAGGTCGCGGTGTACGTGGCGCACATGCCGTCGGTGCGGGTGAAGTTCGACGCGGGCTTCACCGCCGGGCAGCGCGACCGGGCCGCCGACGCGCTCGGCAAGGCGATCGCCGCGGAGCAACTGCCGCACGTGGTGCTCCTCGGCGATCTCAACGGCACGATGAACGACCGCGCGCTCGCCTCCGTCACCTCCCAGATGCGCTCCACCCAGGGCGCGGCCGGCAACGGCATGGGCTTCAGCTGGCCGGCGTCCTTCCCGATGGCGCGGATCGACCAGATCATGGTCAGGGGAATCGAGCCGGTGTCCTCCTGGACCCTCCCCAGAACCGGCAGCGACCACCTCCCGGTGGCAGCGAGGCTCGAACTGCCCTGACGGGCCCCTCCGGGGTGCCCCTGTCCGCCGGCTGCCCGACAAGCCGCCGCGGACCGCGAGGTCCCTCCGGTACGGCGGGGACGGGGCAGCCGGGCGGGTCCGCTCAACCCCCTTCGCGCCAGCGGTTGGTGATGGGCAGGCGGCGGTCCTTGCCGAAACCCTTCGCCGAGATCTTGGTACCCGGCGGGTACTGCCGCCGCTTGTACTCCGCGGTGTCCGTGAGCTTGAGCACGCGCGTGACCAACTCCTCGTCGTACCCGGCCGCGACGATCTCGTCGCGGCCCTGGTCCCGGTCGACGTACAGCTCCAGCACGCGGTCCAGCACGTCGTAGTCCGGCAGGGAGTCCGTGTCGACCTGGCCGGGCCGCAGCTCCGCGCTCGGCGGCTTGACGATCGAGTTCTCCGGAATCGGCGGCGTCTCACCGCGCGCCTCCGCGTCCGCGTTGCGCCAGCGGGCCAGGCGGAAGACGGTGGTCTTGTAGACGTCCTTGATCGGGCCGTACGCCCCCACCGAGTCGCCGTAGAGCGTGGAGTAACCGACCGCCAGCTCGCTCTTGTTGCCCGGGGCGAGCACGATCTGGCCCTCCTGGTTGGAGATGGCCATCAGCGTCACCCCCCGCAGCCGCGACTGGAGGTTCTCCTCGGCGAGCCCGGTCAGCTTCAGGGACTCCATGTAGGCGTCGAACATCGGGGCGATCGACACCGTACGGAAGTTGAGCCCGGTGCGGCGGGCCAGCTCGGCCGCGTCGCCCTTGGAGTGGTCCGAGGAGTACGCCGACGGCATCGACACCCCGTACACGTTCTCCGCGCCGACCGCGTCGCACGCCAGGGCCGCGACCAGCGCGGAGTCGATACCGCCGGACAGCCCGATCAGCACCGAGTGGAAGCCGTTCTTCTCGGCGTACGCGCGCAGGCCGGTGACCAGCGCGCCGTAGATCTCCGCCTCGTCGCCCAGCCGTTCGGTCTCGACGCCGGTGAACTCCGGCCGGTACGCGGGGACCGGCTCGGCGGAGAGCGTCACGTGGCGCAGCTCCAGGCCGTCCGCGACCCGTCCCGCGGGCACCTCGGCGGCCGCCGCGGGCAGTTCCAGGTCGAGCAGCACGCACTCCTCGGCGAACTGCGGCGCCCGGGCGATCACCTCGCCGTCCGCCCCGACCACGATCGAGTCGCCGTCGAAGACCAGCTCGTCCTGCCCGCCGACCATCGCCAGGTAGGCCAGCGTGCAGCCGGCCTCCCGGGCGCGCTTGCGGACCAGGTCCAGCCGGGTGTCGTCCTTGTCGCGTTCGTACGGCGAGGCGTTGACCGACAGCAGCAGGCCCGCGCCGGCCTCCCGGGCGCCCGGTACCCGGCCGCCGTCCTGCCACAGGTCCTCGCAGATCGCCAGCGCCACATCGACGCCGCCGACCCGGATCACCGGCATCGTGTCGCCCGGCACGAAGTAGCGGAACTCGTCGAAGACCCCGTAGTTCGGCAGGTGGTGCTTGGCGAAGCGCAGCGCGACCTTGCCGCCGTGCAGCACCGCCGCGCAGTTCTGCGGCGCGCCGGCGGGCTGGCCGTACTTCGGCTGGGCGTTCTCGCTGCGGCCGAGGTAGCCGACCACCACCGGCAGCCCGCCCAGCCCCTCCGCGGCCAGGTCGCGCGCCAGGTCCTCCAGCGCGGCCCGGCTGGCCTCGACGAACGACGCGCGCAGGGCGAGGTCCTCGACGGGGTAGCCGGTCAGCATCATCTCGGGGAACGCGACCAGGTGGGCACCCTGCTCGGCCGCGTAGCGGGTACGGCGCAGCACCTCCGCGCGGTTCCCGGCGATGTCGCCGACGCGGGAGTCGATCTGATTCAGTGCGAGGCGTAGTTGAGGCACGCCTCCCAGTCTAATCGTCACCCCGACGCGATGTCGCTGTCGCCCTTCCCACACCGAACCCGGAAAACGCGGCGCCCGAGCGGCCGGGCGGGGGAGGATCGGTGCCATGAGCGCCGTTCCGTGGAGCACCCACGCCCTCGACCTGCGGTCCGACCGGGTGGTGAAGACGTTCCTGCGCGGACGCCACGACGAGTGCGGGCGGGAGTGGCGGGCGCTGACCCTGCTCGACGCCCACGCGCCCGGCCTCGCCCCCGCGCCGCGCGGCTCGGACCTGACCGCCGAGCAGCCGGTCGTGGTGATGTCGCGGCTGCCCGGCGAGCCGCTGCGGGGCCGGCCGCTGGACGCCCGGCGGCTCGCGGCACTGGCCGCGACCGTGGGCGAGCTGTACGCGGCGGTACCCGCCGAGGTGCTGCGTACGGTCCCGCCCCGCCCGAACCGGCCGGAGCGGCTGGTCGCCCAGATCCACGCCTGGACGCCGGACGTCCGGCCGCGGGTCGGCGCCGAGGTGGGCGCCGCGATGGACCGCGGCCTGGCATGGCTGGCCGGGTCGGGCCTGGAGCGCGCCCCCGCCGACGCACCGGACGTTCCCGCGGTCTTCGGTCCCGGCGACGGCAACCTCGCCAACTACCTGTGGGACGGCGCCCGGGTGCGGGTGGTCGACTTCGAGGACTCCGGCCGCAGCGAGCGCCCCTTCGAACTGGCGGAGATCACCGAGCACGCGGGCTCCTGGGTCGAGCACCCGCTCGACGTGGAGGCGTTCCTGGGCCGGTTCGACCTCGGCGCCGCCGAACGCGTCCGGCTCGGGCAGTACCGCAGGCTGCTGGCGCTGGTCTGGCTCTTCCTGGTCTGCTTCGACGACCCCGAGCGCCCACGCAACCCTCCCGGCACCCAGGAGCGCCAGGCCGGCCGGCTGCGACGGCTGCTCGGCTGAGCCGGGGCCCGGGCGTACGTGCCGGGCCTGGCGTACGTGCCGACCCGGGTGTACGTGCCGACCCGGTCGTGTAGACCCGGGTCCGGGCATACGTATGGGGCCGGCCCTGACAAGGTGAGCCGGCCCCACACGTGCTGTCGCGCGCTCCCGCGGACGACGGGCCCAAGCCCGCCGCCGGCGACCGCGCACAGGAACACCGTAACCGTTTCCGGTCAACGGGGGAACGGGTTCCGGGTGGCAGGGGCGCCCTGGCGCGGCGCCCCCGCCCCGGAGGTGGTCCGGTCAGACGCGCAGCCACACCGCCGTGTCCTGCGGCACCCGGCCACTCTCCGTCAGCGGCCCCGACGTGAGCAACAGCTCCTCGTGCGCGGGCAGTTCCACCGCGGCCTCGCCGAGGTTCACCATGCAGACGAACCGGTCCGAGCGGCGGAAGGCGAGCACCTCGACATCGCTGTCGAGCCACTCGAACGGGCCGTCGCCGCCCAGCTCGGGCTCGTCCTTCCGCAGCCGTATCGCGGCGCGGTAGAGCGAGAGCATGGACGCCGGGTCGGCGGACTGGATCTCGGCGGTGCGCGCGGCCCACTCCGCCGGCTGCGGCAGCCACGACTCGGCCGAGCCGGCCGGGCTGAAGCCGAACGGCGGGACGTCACCGGACCACGGCAGCGGCACGCGGCAGCCGTCGCGGCCCGGGTTGGTGCCCTCGGAGCGCAGGTACATCGGGTCCTGCAACTTGCCGGTCGGGATGTCCTCGACCTCCGGCAGCCCCAGCTCCTCGCCCTGGTAGAGGTAGACCGAGCCGGGCAGCGCCAGCGTCAGCAGCGCCGCCGCCCGGGCCCGGCGGGTGCCCAGCTCCAGGTCGGTCGGCACCCCGAACGCCTTGGTGGCGAAGTCGAACCCGGTGTCCTGCCGGCCGTAGCGGGTCACCGTGCGGGTCACGTCGTGGTTGCACAGCACCCAGGTGGCGGGCGCGCTCACCGGCGCGTGCGCGGCCAGCGTGGTCTCGATCGAGGTGCGCAGCCGGGCCGGCTCCCACGGGCAGGCCAGGAAGTCGAAGTTGAACGCGGTGTGCATCTCGTCCGGCCGCAGGTAGCGGGCGAACCGCTCGGCGTCCGGCAGCCACACCTCGCCGACCAGGATGCGGGTGCCGGGGTAGGAGTCGGCGATCCGCCGCCAGTCGCGGTAGATGTCGTGCAGGTCGTCGCGGTCGACGTACGGGTGCGCGGGCAGCACCGCGTCGGCGCCGGCGGACGGGTCCGGCAGGTCGGGCAGGTCCGGGTCCTTGGAGACCATGGCCGCGGAGTCGATGCGGACGCCGCCGGCGCCGCGGTCGAACCAGAACCGCAGGATGTCCTCGTGCTCGGCCAGGACCTCCGGGTGGTTCCAGTTCAGGTCCGGCTGCTCGGAGTCGAAGAGGTTCAGGAACCAGTCGCCGGGCGTGCCGTCGGGGTTGGTGGTGCGGGTCCAGGCCGGGCCGCCGAACTGCGACGGCCAGTTGTTCGGCGGCAGTTCGCCGTGCTCGCCGCGGCCGGGCCGGAACCAGAACCGCTCGCGCGCGGGCGAGCCCGGGCCGGCCGCCAGGGCCTCCTTGAACCAGGGGTGCACCGCGGAGATGTGGTTCGGCACGATGTCGATGATGGTCCTGATGCCCAGCGCGACGGCTTCGGAGATCAGCTTCTCGGCCTCGGCGAGCGAGCCGAAGACCGGCTCGACGTCCCGGTAGTCGGCGACGTCGTAGCCGCCGTCGGCCATCGGCGACGGATACCACGGGCTGAACCACAAGGCGTTGACGCCCAGCTCGGCCAGGTACGGCAGCCGGGAGCGCACGCCGGCGAGATCACCGGTCCCGTCTCCGTTGCTGTCAGCGAAGCTTCGCGGGTAGACCTGGTAGATGACCGCGCCGCGCCACCAGTTCTCGTCGGCCTCGGGCTGAGGGGTGTCTGCCACGTCAACGTCCTTTCGGGCAGGTGGGACCCCGCCGCCGGCCCCTGATGGCGGGGATGCTGGCATGAGGACCGGCGGCGGAGTGCTGCTGGGTGGTGCGGATGGGGCTTGCGGGTGCGTGGGTTGTGCGGTCGCAAGGCCGGAGGAGCGGTCGGGGCGTCAGCCCTTGAGGCTGCCCGCGGTCAGACCGGACATGATGTTGCGCTGGAAGAGCAGGAAGATCAGCAGGGTCGGCACCGCGGAGATGGCCAGCGCGGCGATGATGACGTTCTCCGGGACGCCCTGCGAGAGCGAGTTGATACCGAGGTTGATCGGCTGCTTGTTCGGGTCGGGCTCCACCAGCATCGGCCAGAGGAAGTCCTTCCAGACGTTGACCACCGCGAAGATCGACACCACGCCGAGGATCGGTCGGGACATCGGCAGGATGATCGACCACAGCGTGCGCAGCGGGCCGGCGCCGTCGATCGAGGCGGCGTGCATCAGGTCGTTCGGGATCGAGTCGAAGAAACGCTTCAGCAGGAAGATGTTGAAGCCGTTGGCCACTGTCGGCAGCCAGATCGCCCACGGGGTGCCGATCAGGTTGAAGTGCAGCAGCGGCAGGTCGAGCACCGTGACGTACTGCGGGACGATCAGCACCGCGGACGGGATCATCAGCGTGGCCAGCATGCCGGCCAGGATGATGTTGCCGAACACCGGCCGCAGCTTGGAGACCGCGTACGCGGCGGCGACGTCGAAGACCAGCTGGAAGAGGAGCGCGCCGAACGCGTAGTACAGCGTGTTGAAGAGCAGCTTGGCGAGCTTCAGCTGGGTCCACGCGGTGTGGTAGGTGCCGGGCTTGGGGTGCTTGGGGAAGTACGTCGGCGGGTTCGCGACGACCTCACTGGCGGACTTGAAGCCGCCGGTGACCATCCAGTACAGCGGGCCGAGGAAGACCAGGGTGAAGACGATCAGCACCACGGTCAGCACGATCCGGTAGGTGATCCTGCCCTTGCGGCGGCTGAGCGCGGCCGACGAGATCAGGGTGCGGTTCGCTTGCGAGGAGATGGCTGCCATGGTCCGTTATCCGTCCTGCTCGCTGGTCCGGCTCAGCCGCGTGTAGACGCCCGAGAAGACGATCAGCACCAGCAGCAGGAAGAGGCCCAGCGCCGCGGCGCTTCCGAGGTTGTTGTAGCGGAATCCGTACTGGTAGATCATGTAGACGACCGTCATGGTCGAGTTCTCCGGGCCGTTGCCGCCCGCCAGCACGAAGACGTTGGTGAACTCCTGCATGGTCGCCACGATCTGCAACAGCAGCATCAGCGACAGCACCATGCGGGTCTGCGGGATCGTGACGTGCCAGATCTTGCTCCACAGCCCGGCGCCGTCCAGGTCGGCGGCCTCGTAGAGCTCGCCGGGTATGTTCTGCAGCGCGGCCAGGTAGATCAGGGTGGCGCTGCCCATGCTCATCCAGGTGGCCGCGATCACCACCGAGATCATCGCGGTATGGGACGAGTCGAGCCATTGCGACGTCGGTAGGTGGAGCGTCTTGAGGATGTGGTCGAAGAGACCGTAGTCCGGGTCGTAGAAGTACTTGAAGAGCAGGCCGCCGGCCACCGGCGGGAGCATCACCGGCAGGTAGACGAGGATGCGCAGGTAGGCCTGCGCGTGCCGCAGCTCGTTGAGGATGATCGCCACGAAGAAGGGCAGCGCGAACCCGATGACCAGCGCGTAGCCGGTGTACTCGGCGGTGTTCTTCCACGCGGTCCAGAAGAACGGGTCGTGGTAGACGCGGTCGAGGTTCTTCATCCCGACCCAGGACGTCACGCCCCGCTTCTTGTCCTGGAAGCTCATGATGAACTCGCGGACCATCGGGTACCACGAGAAGGCCAGGAAGCAGATGACCGCGCCGACGAGGAAGCCGTAGGCCTGGAGGTTCTCCGCCACCTTGCGGCGCAGCCCGCTTCTCTCGGCACGTCGGCCTGGGCCGGCCGGGCGCCCGGCGTGGCGCTTGGTCGTTTTCTCGGGGACGGTCGTCGCCGCCATGAGGGCTCCTCGGCTGAAAGTGGTGCGGTGATGTCAGGTGCCCGCGAAGCGGGGACCGGTCGCCGGACCGGCCCCCGCGGGGCTGTGCGGTCAGCTACTGGCGGCCAGGAGCTGGTTCACCTGGTCGGTCGCGGTGTTCAGCAGCTTGTCGATGTCCGCGTTCTTGTTGGTCAGCACGCCGGACATCACGGTGTCGAGGACGGTGTAGACCTTCTGCGCGTTCGGCGGCTCGGCGAGCACCGGGGTGTCCACGCCGGTGTAGGTCTTGAAGTTGTCCACCGGGATGGTCGCGCTGGCGGCCTTGAGCTGGTTGTCCTGGTCCTTCGCCGAACCGGTGAAGAAGAAGGGCTCGGGCAGGCCGACCGGCAGGCCGTCCGCCTTGGTGCGCACGTAGTTGAACTGGCCCTTGCCGAGGGTCAGGTACTTGTAGTTGATCCAGGCGATGCCGGCCTTGATCTGGTCCGGGCTGTCCGACTTCTTGAACATGTAGTCGTTGCCGCCCATGAGCGCGATCTTGCCGCCGGGGATCGGGGCCATGCCCAGGTCCTTGTAGTCGGCGTGGTACTGCTGCACCTCAAGGGTGACGTCGTCGGGCGCGCCGACGTACATGCCGATCTTGCCGGTGCCCATCGCCTTCTGGACGTCACCCCAGACCAGGCCGGGGGTGGCGGGCATGGACTTGTCGGTCCAGCGCATGTCGTGCAGGGTCTGCAGGACCTGCTTGGTGCCGGCCTCGTTGAAGGTGGCCTTGCTGCCGTCCTCGCTGACCGCGCGGACGCCCATGCCGTTCATCTCGGAGACCAGGTGCCAGCCGCCCTGGTTGCCCGCCGAGTTGTCCATGTAGCCGGTGATGCCCTTGCTGCCCAGCTTGTCGCTGATCACCTTGGCGTCCTGCCGGACCTGGTCCCAGGTGGTCGGCGGGTTGTTCGGGTCGAGCCCGGCCTCCTGGAAGATCTTCCGGTTGTAGATCAGGCCCATCTTGTAGTTCGAGGTGGGCAGACCGTAGAGCTTGCCGCCGTCCTTGAGGACGTTGAGCACGCTCGGGTCGATGCCCGCCAGGTTCGGGATCGTCTTGGCGTTGACGTAGTCCGAGATGTCGGCGGCCTGGCCGGCGTCCAGCACCTGCTCAAGGTCGGTGTAGTACGAGTAGAACGTGTCCGTCTGGCTGCCGGCCTGCAGTTGCGCGGTGAACTTGGCCGGGTCCTCGCACGGGAACGCGTCTTTGCTCTTGACCGTGACGTTCGGGTAGATCTTGTTGAACGCGGCGACGTCCTCGATCCACTCCTTGCGCTCGGCCTTCTTCGTGGTCGGCGGCTCGCAGTCGACGCTGATGGTCACCTTGGTCTTCTTGTCCAAGGGGGTTCCGGCGCTGGCGCTGCTGGGCTTGCTCCCGGAGTCGTCCTTCTTGCTGCTGGAACACGCGGCACCGGTCAACCCGATCCCCGCGACCAGCGCGACTGCCACCAGTCTGCGGTAGCCGATTCTGCTCATTTTCTACCCTTCCCCTGAACCACTGCGCGTCGTTGGACTGCGATCTGGGACCCCCGTGGCACGTGAGGCACATGCTGTCCGGCGCGAGAGTGCGCCGCCGTCCCGGGTTGGCTCAACGTACTTAACCCGATAGATGTCCGCAAGATGTCGCGTGAATTTCGCAAAGACACGACTTGGTTACGACGGGAAGGTGTGCGGTGTCGTCGGGGGTCGGCGGCCCATGACCGCTGGTCAGGGGCGCTTGACGGGTGCCGGTCACGAATGAGGGGCGCGGGGCACCGCGCGACCAGCCCGTCGCCGTGGCACGCCGGGTTCGCAGGCCCAGCCGCAACGATGAGTTTCCGGACCACCGGCCGGTGGCCGGTTCCTCGCGCAGTTCCTCGCGCCCCTGGGGTCACCCGGGCGTGCCGGGCGCCGTTCACGCGTTGGCGCGAGCCTCGGGGTGGGGGATGCGGGCCGCGTCGCGGACCGGTCCGGTGGACCCGCGGACCACCAACTCCGGCTCGAAGAACAGCTCGTCGTGGTCGACCGAGGCGCCGCTGATCTCGCCTGCGAGCAGGTCCACCGCGGCCCGCCCCATCGCCTCGATCGGCTGCCGGACCGTGGTCAGCGGCGGCTCGGTGCAGTTCATCAGCGAGGAGTCGTCGTAGCCGATCACCGAGATGTCCTCGGGCACCGACAGCCGGCGCCGGCGGGCGGCCCTGATCGTGCCGAGCGCCAGCAGGTCGGAGGCGCAGATGAACGCCGTGATGCCGCGGGCCAGCAGCCGGCTCGACGCGGCCTGCCCGCCCTCCAGCGTGAACAGCGCGTGCTCGACGGTGACCGAGGGGTCGACCCGGCGGGCGGCGGCCAGTTTGCGGCGCGAGGGCACGTGGTCCGGCGGGCCGAGCACCAGCGCGATCCGTTGGTGGCCAAGGGAGATGAGGTGGTTCATCGCCTGCTCGACCGCCACCGCGTCGTCGCACGAGACCCGGGGGAAGTCGAGATGGTCGATGGCCGCGTTCATCAGCACCGTGGGCAGGTTGCGCTCGGCCAGGCGGGCATAGTGGTCGTGCGGTGACTCGGCCTGGGCGTAGAGCCCGCCGAAGAAGACCACACCGGAGACGTGCTGCTGGAGCAGCAACTCCACGTAGTCGGCTTCCGATACGCCGCCGGCGGTCTGCGTGCACAGCACGGGAGTGAACCCCTGTTGGGCCAGCGCACCGCCGACGACCTCCGCGAAAGCGGGGAAGATGGGGTTCTGCAGCTCGGGCATGACCATGCCGACCAGCCGGGCGCGTTCCCCGCGCAGCTGGGTGGGCCGTTCGTATCCGAGCACGTCAAGGGCGGTGAGGACCGCAGCCCGGGTCGCATCGGAGACGCCCGGCTTTCCGTTCAGCACGCGGCTGACGGTGGCCTCACTCACCCCGACCTTCTTTGCCACCTCGGCAAGTCGTCGTGTCATGGCGTCGATTCTAGTACAGGTACCGCAAGATTCTTGCGGCCTATTTGCGAGATCTCTGCAAGCCATCCAATTTTTGCGAAATCCGATCGACATCTTGCTGTGTCGTGTTCGTCATCCCTAGGGTGTGCGTCACATCAGCGACTCCCGTCAGAAGGGAACCCCCCCACCCCATGGACACCAGACGTCGCTCCTCGCTTGTGCTGGCCTCGGCCACCGCGGCGGCAGTGGCCGCGGGCGGCCTGATCGCCCTGACCCTCACCGCCCCGGCCGCCAGCGCGGCCAACTCCGCCAAGGCGTCGGCGGTCTCGCCGTTCGACGTCAGCGGCGGCGCGTCGGTGCCGTTCACGGAGTACGAGGCCGAAGCGGCAAACACCAACGGGAAGGTGATCGGGCCCGACTACACCCAGGGCACCGTCGCCTCCGAGGCGTCCGGCCGCCAGGCGGTCACCATCAACCAGGGCCAGTACGTCGAGTTCACCCTCACCAAGGCGGCGAACGCCGTCGACGTCGCCTACAACCTGCCGCAGGGCGCCTCCGGCACGCTGTCGGTCTACGTCAACGGCACCAAGCTCAGCCAGAAACTCGCTGTCACCTCGCAGTACAGCTACGTGGACACCGGCAACATCGCCGGCTCGAAGACCCACCACTTCTTCGACGACTCCCGTATACAACTGGGCCAGAACCTCGGTTCCGGCGACAAGGTCAAGCTCCAGCTCGACTCGGGCGACACCGGCACCGCCACCATCGACGTGGCCGACTTCGAGCAGGTCGCGGCGGCCGCCGCGCAGCCCGCGAACTCGGTCTCGGTGGTCGACGACGGCGCCGACCCCAGCGGCAGCGGCGACTCGACCCAGGCGTTCCGCCAGGCGATCACCGACGCCAAGGCCGCGGGCAAGGAGGTGTGGATACCGTCCGGCGTCTACACGATCACCTCGCAGCTCCCGATCGACGACGTCACCGTGCGCGGGGCGGGCAACTGGTACTCGGTGGTGCACAGTTCGCACTTCATCGACCAGACCAGCGCGACCGGCAACACCAAGCTCTACGACTTCGCGGTCATCGGCGCGGTCAGCACCCGCAACGACAGCTCGCCCGACAGTTTCGTCACCGGCAGCCTCGGCCCGAACTCCGTGGTCTCCGGGATGTGGATTCAGCGCGAGAAGTGCGGCCTGTGGCTGACGGGCAACAACGACAACCTCACCGTCGAGAACAACCGGATCATCGGCACCACCGCCGACGGCCTCAACCTCGACGGCAGCGCGCAGGGCGTCACCGTCAAGAACAACTTCCTGCGCAACCAGGGTGACGACTCGCTCGCCATGTGGTCGCTGGGCTCGCCGGACACCGGCAACACCTTCACCGGCAACACCATCGTGCAGCCGAACCTGGCCAACGGCATCGCGATCTACGGCGGTTCGAACAACACCGCGTCGAACAACGTGATCGCCGACACCAACGCGCTCGGCAGCGGCATGGCCATCTCCAACCAGGCGTTCCTGCAGCCGTTCAACCCGCTCTCGGGCAAGGTCACGGTCTCCGGGAACACCCTCATCCGCACCGGCGCGATGAACCCCAACTGGAGCCACCCGATGGGGGCGTTGCGGGTCGACTCGTACGACTCGGCGATCACCACGGTGGACGTCCAGATCAGTGACACCACCTTCATCGACAGCCCCTACAGCGACTTCGAGTTCGTCTCGGGCGGCGGCCACGGCTACGACGTCAGCGGGGTGACGGTCAGCGGCGCGACCGCGACCAACACCGGCACCGTGGTGGTGCAGGCCGAGACGCCCGGCTCCGCGACGTTCAGCAACGTCACGGCCACCGGCACCGGCGCCACCGGCGTCTACAACTGCTCCTACCCGGTGGGCCTCGCGCCCTTCACCATCAACCAGGGCACGGGCAACAGCGGGTGGACCGGCACGTGGGGCGACTGCTCGACCTGGCCGCAGCCGGGTGCCGGTGACAGCAGCGGCGGCACGTCGTCGGGTACGTCCTCGGGTACCTCTTCGGGTACGTCCTCCGGCACGACTTCCGGTTCGACCGACGGTGGGACCACCGGCGGCACGACGCCCCCGCCCAACGGCAACCTGGCGCAGGGCCGCCCGGTCACCGACACCGGCCACGACGATGTCTACGTCGCGTCCAACGCGGTCGACGGCGACGCCAACTCCTACTGGGAGAGCACGGACAACGCCTTCCCGCAGTCCCTCACCGTCGACCTCGGCTCCACCCAGACCGTCGGCCGCCTCGTCCTGAAGCTGCCGCCGGCCACCGCGTGGGCCACCCGGACCGAGACCCTCTCCGTCCTCGGCTCCACCGACGGCTCCACCTTCACCTCGCTCAAGTCCTCGGCCGGCTACACCTTCGACCCGTCCTCCGGCAACACCGCGACGGTCTCCCTCGGTTCGGCCTCCACCCGCTACCTGAAGCTCACCTTCACGGCCAACACGGGCTGGCCCGCCGCCCAGCTCTCCGAACTGGAGGCCTACGCCTCGTAGTTCGCCCTACGGCCCTACGGCACGTGCGCGACCCAGGGTGCCCCTGTTCCCGGAACTCCAGCCGGGGACGGGGGCGCCCTTCACCTGTGCGGCGCGTGCTCGGCCAGCACGGTGCGGAGGAAGGTCAGCGAGTCCGCCGGCGTGAGGGCGCTGTCCCGCAGCAGGTCGTAGGCGAGTCGCAGCGGTTCGACGTCTTCGGGTTCTTCGACGAGGTGGCCGCTCCAACTGCTTTGGGTGTAGGCGACGGTGTGGCCGTCCTGGAAGAAGATGAGTTCCAG
>NZ_JBFBIV010000091.1:0-32498 GCF_040702025.1 Streptomyces sp. NPDC088194
GCGGTGGTCCAGAGGTGGGTGAGGGCGATCATCATGGCGAAGAGTGCGGGTTGGACTTTGTCGACGCGTTCCAGCCATTCCTGGTCGGGTCCGGTGAGGGTGTTGATGAGGGACCAGCCGGTGAGGGGGTCCAGGGCGGCGGCGGTGGTGTTGAGGGAGTCGCGGAAGGTGGGGTTGTGGGCGTAGAGGGTGTGGGCCATGCCGGGCCATTGGGAGCCTTGGCCGGGGAAGACGAAGACGGGTCCGGGGCCGGTGGCGTGGGTGGCGTGGCCGGTGATGAGATGGGGGGTGGGCCGGTGCTCGGCCAGGGCCCGCAGACCGGTGAGGGCACTGTCCCGGTTGTCGGCGATGACGACGGCCCGGTGGGGGAGTTGGGCCCGGGTGGTGGCCAGTGCGTGGGCGACATCGGGGAGCGGGAGTCCGGGGTCTGACTCCAGCCGTTCCGCGAGCCGTCCGCCCATGGCGGCCAGGGCCTCCGCGCTCGCCGCCGACACCACCAGCGGCACCGCTCCTGCCAGCTCCGGCACCGCTCCCGCCGGCTCCGGCACCGCCTCCGTCGCCCGCGCCGCCGGCTCCACCGGCTCCACCGGCTCCACCGGCTCCACCGGCTCCACCGGCTCCACCGGCTCCACCGGCTCCACCGGCGAAGCCTCCGTCAGGACCAGGTGCGCGTTCGTACCGCCCACCCCGAACGCCGAAACCCCGGCCACCAGCGCCTGGTCGGGCCGGGGCCAGGAGCCCGTGTCCGTCTGCACCCGCAGCCGAAGACGCTCGAAGGGGATGGCCGGATTCGGCGTCTCGAAGTTGAGGCTGGCCGGAAGCTCGCGGTGATGCAGGGACAGCGCGGCCTTCAGCAGGCCCACCACACCGGCGGCGCCTTCGAGATGGCCGACGTTGGTCTTGGCCGAGCCGACCGCGAGGGGGGCCGTCCGGCCGGGAGCCGTACCCAGCGCGGCACCGAGCGCGGCGGCCTCGACGGGGTCGCCCACCGGGGTTCCGGTGCCGTGGAGTTCGACGTACTGCACGTCCGCCGCGCGCACGCCCGCGTCGGCGAGCGCGGCGGACACCACCTCCCGCTGGGCCTCGGCGTTCGGTACGGTCAGGCCCTCGCCGCCGCCGTCGTGATTGACGGCGGAGCCGCTGAGCACGCAGTAGACGCGGTCCCGGTCGGCCAAGGCGCGGGACAGCGGCTTGAGAACGACCAGGGCGCCGCCCTCGCCCCGCACGAAGCCGTTGGCGCGCGCGTCGAAGGTGTGGCAGCGGCCGTCTGGGGAGAGCGCGCCGAAGCGGTCGACGGCGGTGGTGCTCTCGGGCACCAGGTTCAGGTGCACGCCGCCCGCCAGGGCGAGCTCCGCCTCGCCGCGGCGCAGGGCCGCGGCGGCCAGGTGGACTGCGACCAGTGACGAGGACTGGCCGCAGTCGACCGTCATGCTGGGCCCCCGCAACCCCAGCGAGTAGGAGAGCCGGTTGGCGATCACTCCTCGCTGGACTCCGGTGAACACGTGCCGCGTGAGGCCTTGTGGGCCGCTGCGGCGCAGAAGGGCGGCGTAGTCGTCGGCGATCGCGCCGACGTACACGCCCGCGGGCGTACCGCTGAGGGAGTCGGGGGCGATACCGGCGTCCTCCAGCGCCTCCCAGCCCAGCTCCAGGGTGAGTCGCTGCTGGGGGTCCATGGCCAGCGCCTCGCGGGGCGAGACACCGAAGAAGGCCGCGTCGAAGCCGTCGACGCGGTCCAGGTAGCCGCCGCGGCGCGCCGGACCGCGGCCGGGCGGCGGCTCCGAGATCGCGTCGCGCCCCTCGCGCAGCAACTGCCAGAAGGCGGACGGGTCGGGGGCGCCCGGCAGCCGGCACGCCATGCCGACGACCGCGATCGGTTTGTCCCGCGGGCCCGTGGGGGTGCCGGCACCCGTGTCCGCGTCGTGAACCGCGCCCATGACAGTTGTCCCTTCCGCCGTGCCGCCGAACGAGGAATCACCGGGGAGGACCCGGCGGGTGAGGGGGCCTCAGCCCGCCCCGTGCGGCCTGACCGGCAGCTTCTCCAGGCCGTGGGTGACCGTGCTGAGCCGCCACCGCAACTCGTTCGGGTCGCAGGCGAGGGACAGGTCGGGGAAGCGGTCGAGGAGCATGCCGATGGCGATCTCGGCCTCCAGGCGGGCCAGCGGAGCGCCCATGCAGTAGTGGATGCCGTGCCCGAAGGTCATCTGGCCGCCGATCGGCCGGGTGATGTCGAAGAGTTCGGGCTGGTCGAAGCGGTCGGGGTCGCGGTTGGCGGCCATCAGCGACACCATGACCACCTCGCCGACCGGGATCGTGACGTCGCCGAGCACCACCGGCTCGATCGTGTACCGGAACGTGGCGAGGTTCACCGGGCCGTCGAAGCGCAGGAACTCCTCCACGGCCTGCGGCAGCAGCGCGCGGTCGGCGCGCAGCCTGGCGAGTTCACCGGCGTGGGTGAGGAGGGCGAGCACGCCGTTGCCGATCAGGTTGACCGCCGTCTCCGTGCCGGCCGAGAACATCAGGTAGATCGTGGCGAGCAGTTCGCCCTCGCTGAGCTTGTCGTCCTCGTCGCGGGCCGTGATCAGCGCGCTCAGCAGGTCCTCGCCGGGGTTCTCGCGCTTGACCTGGATCAGCTTCACCAGGTACTCGCGCATCGCCTGGGTGGCCGCCTCGTAGCCCTCCGGCGCGAGGTCGGACAGAACGGTGGCCGCGTACCGGCCGAAGGCGAGCCGCTCGGCCTCCGGCACGCCCAGCAGCGTGCAGAGCAGTTCCATCGGCACCGGATAGGCGAACGCCTCCAGCAGGTCGATCTCCTCCTGCCGGTCCATCTCGTCGAGCAGGTGGGTGGTCAGCGCTTCCAGCATCGGCCGCATGCCCTCGACCCGGCGCGGCGTGAACGCCTTGTTGACCAGCCGGCGCATCCGGGTGTGGTCCGGCGGGTCGCTGGCCAGCATGTGGCCGACGAGTGCCTCGTCGTACTGCTTCGGCGCGTGGCCCTCCTTGGTGTGCTTGGTCATCAGCTCGTTGAGGCCCTTGAAGTCCTTGCTCAGCCGGGCCTCGCTCAGCGCCTGCCGCACCTCGTCGTAACGGGTCACGATCCACACCAGCGAACCGTTCGGCAGCATCACCTTCACGGCGGGTCCGGCCTCGCGGAGCCGCTTCAGCACCTCGTGGGGGGTCTGGACGAAGCTCACGTCCAGTTCCTCGGTCACCTGCATCTCCTGCACGACTGCGCCTTCCTGGCCACGGGACGGTTCCCTGCTCCGGGTCCTGCCGGGTTGATGCGGGGAGCATGACCCGCGCCCCTTGCCGGGCGCTGGCGGCGCACCTTGCGGAACGCTGGCCGGTGCCTTGCGAGACCCTTGCGTCGGCAGGTCGGCAGGTCGGGCACGTCGGGCACGTCGGGCACGTCGGAATGTCGGGCACGTCGGAACGCGCCCCCGGCGCACGGCCGTACGCACGCGCACGCTTCCTCGAACCCAACGACACCTTTGTGCCGTCAGGCGTCAACCCGCCCCATCTCGGTCAAAAAAGTCAAAGTTCTGCACCAGACGCAAAACAAGTGCTCTACGATCGCACCAGCATCACTGACGGGGGTTCCGGCAAGCCGTGCACCAGCACGGACACCGGTGCGAGCTGTGAGAACGGATCGGCCGCACCCGAGGAGGTGAACCGCGGCAGAAGGTGCGCAGGGCAGGCTTCCACCGCCCACCCGGACCTTGTGGTCCGGCCGGAAGAATCCGGCCGTGTTCTCGACAGCCCGAGTGGACCACGGCACATGTGCACTGCCCGGACCGGGCGACGCACGATCCACCCCACCTCCCGTGAAGTAAGGATGGGCATGGCTGAACCCTCCGAGCGCGAGACCGTGGACCAGGCGAGCGTGACGACACTGGCGCCGAGAGGGGCCGGGTGGGCACCAGGCCAGACGAAGGAAACCGCCTCCGCCGCCTGGGAGTTGCGTGCCTTCGGCTCGCTCACCGCGATGCAGGCCGGGCGGGTGCTGCCCCTGGGCCCCCTGCGCCACCGCGCACTGCTCGGACTGCTGCTCGTGCGCTCGGGCAGCGTCGTCGCCGCCGGGCAGCTCATCGACGAACTCTGGGGCGCCCGACCGCCCCGTCACCCCCTCGCCACGCTCCAGACCTACGTCTCCCACCTGCGCCGCGCTCTCGCCCGGGCCCGGGAGCAAGGCGGCGGTCACGCCCGGCTCAACCACCGCGCCCCCGGCTACGTCCTCGAACTCGATCCCGAACTCGTCGACGTGCACCGCTTCGAGCGGCTCCTCGAACGCGGCCGGCGCTCCGTCGCCGACCGCCGCTTCGACCTCGCCCGCGCCGACCTGACGCACGCGCTCTCCCTCTGGCGCGCCCAGCCGTACCTCGAACTCGTCTCCTACGGCCCCATCACCGACGAGATCGAACGCCTCGGACACCTGCGCCTGACCGCCCTGGAGGCCCAGGCCGACGCGTGCCTCGCCCTCGGCGACGCGGACCACCTGGTCCGGGTGCTCTACCCCGAGGTCCAGCACAACCCCACTCACGAACGCCTGGTCGGCCACCTGATGACCGGCCTGTACCACCTGGGACGCCAGGCGGAGGCCCTGCGCCTGTACGAACAGACCCGCCGCCACCTCGCTGAGGAACTGGGCGTGGACCCTGGCGGCGAACTCCAGCGGGTCCACACGAACATCCTCCACCAGCGCCTCATCCTGCCCGAGCCGCCGGCACGGTCGGTGAGCACGACGGCGGGCGGGGCCGGGGCGTACCGCAGGGGCCCGGCCGAGCCGAACACCGGCCCGGGGCGGCCCCCGGCGGCCACGGCCTTCGCCGTCACCGGGGGCTCGGTGGGACCGGGACGGCCGAGCGCGGCGGACACCGTGGCCACGGTGCACAGCTTCGACGCCGGCAGTGTCACGTTCGCCGGCGGGAACGCCGACGGTGCCACGGGTTTCGGCAGCACCGGGAACCTCGCGGACGCGCCGCCGGCCGGCGCCGGGGCCGTTGGTGCCACCGACGTCATCGCCGTCATGGGAGTGAAGGCCCTCCCCGGCGGTCCCGTGCCGAACGCGCCGGTGGGCCCGGCCGAGGCCGCGGCACACCCGGTACCCGCCGGTCCGGCCCCGGCCGCGGCGCTGCCCCTGCCCCTGTCGCCCCGCACTTCCGTCGCCGGGTTCCGCACGGCATCGCACGGCGTCCCGACCGCCGCGGACCCCGCTCCGCACGCAGCCGCACCCGCTCCCCTCGGCTTGCCCGCCCCCACCGCCTCCTCCACCAGCGCCTCCGTCCCCACCGCCTCCGCTCCCGGCGTCGCCCGCGCGGCCGGCGGCAAGTTCGTGGGGCGGGAACGCGAGCGCGCCCTGCTCGGCGCCCACATCCAGGACGCGCTGAACGGCAGCAGCCATCTCTACGCCGTGCTGGGCGAGATGGGCGTGGGCAAGACGGAACTGGTCGAGGACGCCACCGCGCACCTCAAAGGCTCGCCGCACGAGGTGGTGTGGGGCTGCTGCAGTTCCGGGGAGGGCATACCTGCGTACTGGGTCTGGTCGCAGATCTTCCGTCAGCTGGCGGTCTCCCGGCCCGAGGCGTTCCGCCGGGCGGAGGCCCGCTTCGGCAGCCTGCTCGCTCCGCTGATGCTCGACCCCGAGGCCGGCCGGCGCTGCCTGACCGCGGAGGAGCCGCCGATCCTGGCCCGCTTCCGTATCCAGGACGCCATGTCCGAGACGCTGCTGGTGCTGGCCGCCGAGGCGCCGCTGGTCGTCGTCCTGGAGGACCTGGACCAGGCCGACGCGCGCTCGTTGGAGCTGCTGGGGCTCCTGCGCACCCGGCTGCACGGCGAACCGCTCGGCGTCGTCGTGATCGCGGAGGACACCGGGGTCGCGGCGGACTTCATGAAGGGCGGCGTGGTCACCGACATCATCAGCGACCCGCGCACGCGCAGCCTCCGGCTGACCGGGCTGTCGAGGGCCGAGACCGCGGATCTCGTGAGCCTGCAGACGGGGGTCAGAGTGCCCGACGACGTGCTGCGGGTCCTGCACGGACGCAGCCGCGGCAACCCGTACTTCCTGCACGAGTTCCTGGCCGGCGTCGGCGACCCGGAGCTGCTGCACCACCGTACGGCGGTGGAGTCGGCACTGGTGGATGTGCCGTTGGGCGTCCGGCAGGCGCTGGGGCGGCGGATCGCCGGGCTGCCCGAGCCGGTGCTGGAGGTGCTGCGCTGCTGCTCGGCACTGGGCGCCGACTTCGACCTGGAACTGGTCCGGCACGCGGTGTCGCCCGGCACGGACCCGGAGGCGGCCATCGAGGCGGCGGCACGCTGCGGGCTGCTGCGGCGGGTGCCGCGGCCGCCGTTCCGGCTCACGTTCCGGGATGCGCTGATCCAGGAGGTGCTGCTCGCCGAGTTGAGCGGCACGGAGCGGACGAGGCTGCGCAAGAGCGGGTGAACTCGTCCCTGCCCCGCGCGGAAGAGCCGGTGCCTGCCCACGTACGGAAGAGCCGGTGCTTGCCCCCGCACGGAAGAACCCGTCCCTGCGGGCGCAGGGAAGAGCCCGTCCCTGCGCCCGCAAGGAAGCCGCAAGCGGTCTGACAAGGCCGCGGCAAGGGGGTGGACGCATGCTCAGGCGATGCATCGGCACGTCAGGCCGTGCCGACTCCCACGGCCCTGCGCGCCGTTCCCCGAGGAGGAGACCCAGGTGACCACCGTGGCCCGGCAGTTCGACACCGCCGACATATCGTCCATCGACTTCTGGTCGCAGCCCCCGGCGGCCTGGGACGACACCTTCCGCGTCCTGCGCGACGAACGCCCGATCTCCTGGCACAAGGCGCCGGAGGGCAGCCTGCTGCCGACGCCCCCGGACGACGGCTTCTGGGCCGTCGTCCGGCACGCCGACATCGTGGCGGTGAGCAGCCGGCCGGACCTCTACATCTCGGGCAAGGGAGTGCAGTTCGAGGAACTGCCCGAGGAGATCCTCCAGGCCACCCAGTCCATCGTCGCCATGGACGCGCCCCGCCACCTGAAGGTGCGCAGCCTGGTCACGTCCGCCTTCAGCCCCGCCCGTATGGAGCAGATGCGCGGCTCGATGGGCGCTGAGGCCGGCCGGATCGTGGCGGACTTCGCGGCTGCCGGCGAGTGCGACTTCGTGGCCAAGGTGTCGATGCCGATGGCTCGTTGGACGATGACGTACATGCTGGGCCTGGACCCCGCGGAGCTGGACCGCTTCACCGAGGCGATCACCGTCATGCTGTCCAGCCGCGACGAGGCGGAGAAGCGGGGGCGGGATCGCGCCGACATCGTCAACGAGGTCGTCGGACTGGTCTCCGGCAAGGCCGTCGCGATGGCCAGGGCCCGCCGGGAGGACCCCCAGGACGACGTGATGACCGACCTGGTGCAGGCCCGCGTCGACGGCGACGGCCTCACCGACGCCGAGATCAGCGCCTTCTTCCTGTTGCTGATCGGCGCCGGCTTCGACACCCCGCGCCAGACCATCAGCCACGCGGGCAAGGCGCTGTCCGACTTCCCCGAGCAACGCGCCTTCCTCGCCGCCGACTTCGACGCCCGCTCGGGCAAGGCGATCGAGGAGCTGCTGCGCTGGTCGACCCCGGTGCTCACGTTGCGGCGCACCGCGGCGCGCGACATCGAGCTGCACGGCCGGCAGATCTGCGAGGGTGACAAAATGGCACTCTTCTACCCATCCGGCAACCGCGACGAGCGCGTCTTCGCCGACCCCAACGTCCTCGACCTCGCCCGCACCCCCAACCGGCACATCAGCTTCGGCGGCGGCGGCCCCCACCACTGCCTGGGCAACGTGCTCGCCCGGATGGAGCTGCGGGTCCTGCTGAAGGAACTGCTGCGCCGCACCCCGGACTTCCACATCGGCGAGCCGGTCCGCATCACCAGCAACTTCGTCAGCGCCATCACCCGGATGCCGGCGGTGGCCCATGGCTGAGCCGGGCCGCAGAGAACTCCTCGGATACGCGATCGCGGGAGCAACCGTGGCAGTGACGTCGTCCGGCACGGCCCAGGCCGCGGAACCGGCCCAGGAACCGATCGTCGTCACCCCCGGCGAACCCCGGTACGACGACATGACCAGCGGCTACAACCAGCGCTGGATCGGCGACCCGGAGCAGATCCGGGTCATCCGCTCCACCGCCGAGGCGGTCACCGCCGTCCAGGAACTGGTGGACACCGGCAAGCGCTTCTCGGTGCGCAGCGGCGGCGGCTGTTTCGAGAACTTCGTCTACAACCCGGAGATCGAGGCCGTCCTCGACCTGTCCACCCTCGACGAGGTGGCCTACGACGAGAAGCGCCGCGCCTTCTCCGTCCAGCCCGGCGCGATCCTCCTCAACGTCTACGACACCCTGCTGCACCGCTGGGGCGTCACCCTGCCCGGCGGGCTGTGCTACTCGGTCGGCATGGGCGGCCATGCCTGCGGCGGCGGATACGGGCTGATGTCGCGTCAGTTCGGCCTGGTCGTGGACCACCTGTACGCCGTGGAGGTGGTCGTCGTGGACGCCGGCGGCCGGGCCCGCGCCGTCGTGGCCACCGCCGAACCCGACGACCCGTACCACGACCTGTGGTGGGCGCACACCGGCGGAGGCGGCGGCAACTTCGGCGTGGTCACGCGGTACTGGTTCCGCACCCCCGGCGCGTCCGGCGACGACCCGCGCACGCTGCTGCCCCAGCCGCCCTCGCACGTCCTGCTCAACGTCACGGCCATCCCGTGGACCGCCGTCGACGAGGCCGACTTCGTCCGGCTGCTGCGCAACTACATCGACTGGCTCGGCGCCCACAGCGCCCCCGGAACCCCGGAGACCGGCCTGTCCAGCCTGTTCGGCCTCAACCAGCTCGCCGCCGGCGCCCTGACCCTCATCACCCAGGTCGACGCGACCGTGGCCGGCGCCGAGGACATCCTCGCCGACTACCTCGCCGCGATCGGCGAGGGCACCGCCGAAGGCGTCCGCGCGGCACTGGTCGCCGCACCCACCAAGGCGACCTGGGGCCAGGCCACCCGGTACATCTCCACCTCGAACTACGCGGCCCCGGCCGTACGCGTCAAGGCGAAGTCGGCCTACCTCAAGGGCAACTTCACCACCGGGCAGGCGCAGACCATCCACCGCTACCTGACCAGGACGGACTACAGCAACCCGGGCGCCTCCCTGATCATCTTCCCGTACGGCGGGCAGATCTCCACGGTCGCCTCCGACGCCACCGCCATCCCGCAGCGCGACTCGGTCGTCAAGATGCAGTACCAGGCGTGGTGGACCGACCCGGCCCAGGACGACACCCACCTGGACTGGGTGCGCGGGATGTACAAGGAGGTCTACGCCGCCACCGGCGGGGTGCCCGTGCCCGACGGCACCTGGGACGGCTGCTACATCAACTACGCCGACGCGGACCTCGCCGACCCCGCCCACAACGCCTCCGGCGTGCCCTGGTCGACCTTCTACTACAAGGAGAACTACCCGAGGCTCCAGCGGGTCAAGGCGCGGTGGGACCCCCGCAACCTCTTCCGTCACGTGCTGTCCGTCGAACCGTCCACCAGCCAGTGAGGTACCGATGTCCCTGACCGACGCCGTGCTGACCGACGCCGTGCTGTCCGGAGCCGCCCCGGAGGAGCTCGCCCGCGCCCCGCTGCCCGGCACCTACACCGCGGCGCACCTGCGCGTCGAGGACGAGAACGTCTTCGCGCGGGCGGACAGCGGCGCGGACAAGGACGTCCGCCGTACGCTGCACGTCGGCGAGGTGCCGATGCCCGAACTGGCCCCTGACGAGGTGCTGGTCGCGGTGATGGCCAGCTCCGTCAACTACAACACCGTGTGGTCGGCGAAGTTCGAGCCGGTGTCCACCTTCCGCTTCCTGCGCTCCTACGCCCGGCAGGGCGGCTGGGCGACCCGGCACGACCAGCCCTTCCACGTCCTCGGCTCCGACGCCGCCGGGGTCGTGGTGCGGGTCGGCTCGGGCGTGCGGCGCCGGCGGATCGGCGACCACGTCATCGTCAGCCCCGCCCACGTCGACGACCAGGAGCCGGCCACCCAGACCGACGGCATGCTCAGCGAGGGCCAGCTGGCCTGGGGCTTCGAGACGAACTACGGCGGGCTCGCCCACTACGCGGTCGCGCGCGCCAGCCAGCTCATCCCGAAGCCACCGCACCTGACATGGGAGGAGGCCGCCGGCATCCCCGTGTGCGGCGGCACCGCCTACCGGATGCTCGTCAGCGACCGGGGCGCCCGCATGAAGCAGGGCGACGTCGTGCTGATCTGGGGCGCGGCCGGCGGGCTCGGAGCGTACGCGGCCCAACTCGTCAGGAACGGCGGCGGGATCGCGGTGGGCGTGGTCGGCTCCGAGCGGAAGGAGGCCGTCGCCCGCAGGCTCGGCTGCCAGGTGGTGATCAACCGCGAGGAGATCGGCATCGGCCAGGACACCGGTGACGACCCCGAGCAGGCCGTCAAGGCCGGCAAACGGCTCGGCGCGATCATCCGCCGCGAGGTGGGGGAGGACCCGCACATCGCGTTCGAGCACGTCGGACGCGCCACCTTCGGCATCTCCGTGTTCGTCGTCCGGCGCGGCGGCACGGTCGTCACCTGCGGCTCCAGCACCGGCTACCACCACACCTTCGACAACCGCTACCTGTGGATGAAGCTGAAACGGATCATCGGCAGCCACATAGCCAATTTGCAGGAGATGACCGAGTGCGCCCGCCTCTTCGAGCAGGGCCGCATCGCCCCGGTGATCTCCGAGGTGTACCCGCTGGCCGAGGTCGGGGAGGCGACCCGGCGGGTGCAGCTCAACCAGCACATCGGCAAGGTCGGCGTGCTCTGCCTCGCCCCCTCTCCCGGCCTCGGCGTCACCGCGCCCGAACAGCGCGCCCGGATCGGCGAGCACGCCCTCACCCCGCTGCGGTCGTTCACCGCGGCCGCCGCGGGCTGACCCGGTCGCCCGCCACCCGAAGGGACACGAACATGACCACGGACCCGCCGACGGTCGGCATCGGCATCCTCGCGACCGGCTCCTACCTGCCCGAACGGGTGGTCACCAACGCCGATGTCGTCCGGATGGTGCCCGGCACCAGCGAGGAGTGGATCGAAAGGCGGACGAAGATCGTCTCGCGCCGGTTCGCCGCCCCCGACGAGGCGGCCTCCGACCTCGCCGTGCACGCCGCCCGTGCCGCCCTCGACGCGGCCGCCCTCGACCCCGGCGACATCGACTACCTCATCGTCTCCACCACCACCGGCGACGCGCCCATACCGGCCACCGCCACCCTCGTCCAGTACGCGCTCGGCGCCCACCGGGCGGGCTGCTTCGACGTCAACATCGCCTGCTCCGGCTTCGTCACCTCCCTCGCCCTGGCCCGTGCCCTGATCACCCTGCGGCCCGCCGCCAAGGCCCTCGTCATCGGCACCGACGTGTACTCCCGGTTCGTCGACTTCGGCGACCGGGCCACCAGCGTGCTGTTCGGAGACGGCGCCGGAGCCGCCGTGGTCGCCGCCGTCGACGACGGTCCCGGCTTCATCGACCTCGACATGGTCGGCGGCGGCGGCGCCTACGACCTGATCGAGATCCCCGCCGGCGGCAGCCGCCGCCCCGCCTCCGCCGCGACCGTCGCCGACGGCGGCCACGTCCTGCACATGAAGGGCCGCGAGGTCCGCGACTACGTCATGGACAACGTGCCCGGCGTCATCGACGCGCTGCTGGAGCGCTGCGACCACAAGGCGGCCGACATCGACCACTTCGTGCCGCACCAGGCCAACGGCATGATGGTCGCCGAACTCGTCGACGCCTGCGGGCTGTCCGGCGCGGCCACCCACCTGCCGCTGGACCACTCCGGCAACACCGGCAGCGCCTCCGTCGCCATCGCCCTGGACGAGGCCAACCGCTCCGGCGCGCTGCGCCCCGGCGACCTGGTGCTGCTCGCCGGGTTCGGCGCCGGCATGGCGGTGGCCGCCGGCCTGCTGCGCTGGTCGGCGCCCGCGCTGCGGAGCGCGGCATGAGCGCCCGTCGGATAGGCGTGGTCGGCGGCGGCACCATGGGCGCCGGCATCGCCGCCGAGTGCCTGCGGGCCGGCCTCGACGTGCGGGTCCTGGGTTCCGGCGCGGCCTCCGCCGACCGTGCCCGCGGCCGCGTCCTCGGACTGCTCGACCGGGCGCACGCCAAGGGCCGTATCGACGACGCGGGACGCGCGGACGCCGAGCGCCGCGCGGTGTTCGGCGGCGATCCGGACGCGTTCGCGGACCGGGAGTTCGTCGTCGAGGCGGTGCCGGAGGAGCGGGAGACCAAGCTGCGGCTGTTCGCCCTGCTGGCGAAGACCGTCGAGGACTCCGCGGCGGTCCTCGCCTCCACCACCTCCTCCCTGTCCATCACCGACCTGGGCGATGCCAGCGGCCGCCCCGGCGACGTGATCGGCCTGCACTTCTTCAACCCGGTGCCGACGATGCCGCTGGTGGAGGTCATCCGCTCCCCGTACACCACCGACCGCACCGCCGAGCGCGCCGAGGCGCTGGTCACCGGCGTGCTCGGCAAGCAGATCGTGCGCGCCGAGGACCGCAGCGGATTCGTCGTCAACGCGCTGCTGATCCCGTACCTCATGGCCGCCGTGCGCATGTGCGAGTCCGGCGTCGCCACGGCCGAGGACATCGACCGCGGCATGACCCTCGGCTGCGGGCACCCCATGGGCCCGCTCACCGTCCTCGACCTGATCGGCCTCGACGTCATCGCCGCCGTGGCGCGCAGTATGGAGAACGGCACCGGAGACCCCCGGCACGCGGTGCCGCCGCTGCTGGACCGGCTGATCGAGGAGGGCCGGTTGGGCCGCAAGACGGGCCGCGGCTTCCACCGCTACGACCGCCCGAGGGCCGCGTGAGCGGCGACCCGCGCGGCAGCCTGTGGGTGCGCCGCTTCCGGCCCCGCCCAAACGCCCCGGTACGCCTGGTCTGCCTTCCGCACGCCGGCGGTTCGGCCAGCTTCTTCGCGGAGCTGCCCGACCTGCTCGGCGAGGAGGTGGAGGTGCTCGCGGTCCAGTACCCGGGCCGCCAGGACCGCCGCGGCGAACCGTTCGCGCCGAGCATGGACGCGCTGGCCCGCGACGTGGTGGCCGCGCTGCTGCCGTGGACGGACCGGCCGCTGGCCGTCTTCGGGCACAGCCTCGGCGCGGTCCTCGGCTTCGAGGTGGCCCGCGGGCTGCGGGCCGCCCGTCGGCCGCCGGCCGCGCTGTTCGTCTCGGGCCGCCGGGCACCCTCCCGGCAGCGGCCCGAACGCGCCCACCTCCTCGACGACGACGGCCTGTTGCGCGAGGTCCGCGCGCTGAGCGGCACGGACTCCCGGGTCTTCGCCGACGAGGAACTCGTACGGATGGTGCTGCCGGCGATCCGCGCCGACTACCGCATCGTGGAGAGCCACCGCTCCGCCCCCGAGCCGCTCCTTGACTGCCCGATCACCGTGCTGACCGGCGCCGACGACCCGAAGGTGACCGCCGAGGAGGCCGCCGCCTGGCAGGAGCACACCACGTCCGCCTTCGACCTGGTCACCTTCCCGGGCGGCCACTTCTACCTCACCGCCCACGCGGCCTCGGTCGCCCACCTGATCGCCGCCACCCTGACCGGCGTCCCCTGACCGCCGGACGGCTCGCAACAGCCCGGGGCATCCCGCGGCGGTGGCCGGTCACCGGACGGGCTCCGGGCCGATCTCGATGGACGCGCCGACGGGCAGACGGCGGTAACGGGCCCCGGTACCGGGGCCGTTGTCGCCCAGGAAGCCGCCGACCATGGAGACGCCGACGTCGTTGAGGGCGCCGTCATGGATGGCGCAGACCTGCCGCGGGGCCACCTCGCGCACGTAGTCGATCAGTTGCCCGGTGGCGGACCAGGGGCCGTGGACGGGCAGCAGCAGGGTGTCGACGGCTACGTCCGGCACGGTGAGGGCGTCCCCGGGATGGAAGAGTGCCTCGTCGAGGAGGAAGCCGACGTTGCCGACGCGCGGGATGTCCGGGTGGATGACCGCGTGCCACGTGCCGAGCACGGCGACGTCGAAGCCGGCCGCCGTGAAGGCCGCTCCCTCGCCCACGGCGGTGACCCTCCCGCCGAGGCCGTCCAGCCGATCGGCGACGGCGCTGTCGGTCCAGATGCGCAGGGCGGGATTCTCGCTGGTGGCCCTGCGGAGCACCTCCTCGGAGAAGTGGTCGAAGTGTTCGTGGGTGACCAGGACGGCCTCGGCGCCGTCGAGCGCGTCCGGTTCGGTCAGACCCCCGGGGTCGATGACCAGCCGACGGTCGTTCTTCTCGATACGGACGCAGGCGTGGCCGAACTTGGTGAGATGCATGTGGGCCTCCTCAGGCAACCCTGAAACTGTACAACCAAGCTGTACAGATTGGTTACACAGTTCGGCTAGGGTAGGGCCATGGAAGACGACGCGCTGGCCGAAGACCTCCGACAGGCGATCGGGGAACTGGTCCGCGCCGTGCGGACCGCCGACACCATGCCCCCCGGAGAGGCCGCCATCCTCGGCCACCTCGATCGCAGCGGCCCGCAGACCACGGCCGCACTCGCGCACCGGCGCGGAGTGACGCACCAGTCCGCCGCCAAGTCCGTCAAGGAACTGATCGACCGTGGATCGGTGCGCGCCGAACCGCATGCCGGCGACGGCCGCAAGATCCTGCTGCACCTCACCGACGCCGGACGAACCCGCCTCCAGCAGGAGCGCAGCCGCCGCGCCACCTGGCTCAACGCCGCCATCGCCGACGCGCTCGATCACCACGAGCGGCGACAGCTGCGCGACTGCGTCCCCCTGCTGGTTCGCCTCACCGCCCACATCACCGGCCCGTGACCGGGCCCTCCCCGCCGCGGAGCCACGCGCCATGGCCCTTCGCGCGCGGGCGGAAACGCCGTGAGGTGCCGTGGCTGTCGTGGCGGGCCCGGCAGGATCGCCCGGACAGGGCCTTGAGCGGAGAACTGCGGGGCCGCTTCCGATGAGCCCGGCAACCCTGCCCGCCGGACGGCCTCAGCACCCCTGGTGCGAACGCCCCCGTCCCGCACCCGATGTCCGACACCCGGCGCGCGCGGCTCCGTGCCGTTGGGGCTGAGTGCCAGGACGCCCCCGCAGCACGTGGGTGGCGTGCCGCAGGGGCGTCCGGTTACGGCGCGGGGCCGCGAAGGTGCTCGGCTGGTTACCCGGCTGTGACCGTCAGTGTGAGCGGGCCTCCCGGGGGCGGAGTGCCGCCCGGCTTGCCGAATTCGGGTGTGGAGAGCCAGCCTTCAT
The DNA here is from genome assembly GCF_040702025.1 of Streptomyces sp. NPDC088194. Classification (NCBI taxonomy): domain Bacteria; kingdom Bacillati; phylum Actinomycetota; class Actinomycetes; order Kitasatosporales; family Streptomycetaceae; genus Streptomyces; species Streptomyces sp. NPDC088194. Next base: position 15,241 of record NZ_JBFBIV010000091.1, read on the forward strand.
CGGTCACCTCGAAGCTGACGGTGTAGGTGCCCGTCGTCAGGTTCCAGGTGTCGACGTCGATCAGCATCGTGCCGTCGGAGCCCACCGACGCGCCGCCGGACGAGGAGCCGACCACGCGGCCGGTGCTGTCGTAGACGTAGCAGGTGGATTCGTCCGCCGGCGCCGTGCCCTGGGTGACATGCGCGATGACCTCGACCGATACCTGCCGAAGCTGGCTGCTCGGGACGCTGGTCTTCGACAGCGACGCCGAGGTCACCGTGGGCCCGACGGTGTCGGGTACCCCCTTCACCAGCAGCCCGGGATCGGGGGCCCCGAACAGGTCGCCGTAGACGGCCAGGTCGCCCGCGCCGTCGGCGATGACATAGCCGCCGAAGGAGCACGTCGACGCCTGCCCGTTGGTGGACCTGTCCATCGTGGCCTGCACGGAGTAGACGCCGTTCCCCTCGCTGGTCGGGGTCGCCGATCCGGCCGTGCAGGGTGCCCCGTCCCAGATCGGCTCGATCGAGGTGACGCCGTCGCGCGCGCCGGAGACGTGCAGGGAGATGGTGAACGGGGCCGGGCCCCACCAGCTGTTGACCGGGTTCGGGGTGGCGGTGAAGCCGCTCGCCGACAGCGGGTCGTTCGCCGTCACGGTGAAGGGCTGCTCGTCCAGGCCGGTGAAGTTCTGGGTCTGACCGGCGTTGTTGGTCAGCGACACCGCGGTGACCGACCAGCGGCCGGTCGGGTAGCCGGCGGGGAAGTGCACGGAGAACGTGCAATCGGCATCCTCCGTCTGGTGCTGGCACTCTCCGTAGTCCTGCTCGTCGTACGTCTGGTAGGCGAAGGACCCGGTCAGGGTACGTGCGCCGGGACCGGTGAGCGTGGCGGTGCCGTTGGAGAACCCGGACTGCCCGTCCTGCACGTTCAGGTCGAACGAGGCAAAGGTGGTGCCGTCGGCGTCGTAGAGGGCGGGCGTCAGCTGGGAGACGCCACTGCGGAAGGTCAGGGACTGGTAGGAGGGGGTGTCGGTCGCGACCTGCTCGGTGGCGGTCACGGAGGCTCCGTAGCCGTCGAGTTCGGAGCCGACCAGCACCTGCCGGGCCTGCTGGGAGTCCTCGAAGAGCGAGACGGTGGAGACCGCCCAGACCGCTGTCGTCGTACCCGCGTACCGAGGCACCGCGAAGGTGTAACGGTAGTGGGCCTCGGCGGCGTCGCCGGAGACGAAGTCGGCACCGCCGTAACCGGAGTTCTCCTGGAGGAAGTCGACGGTGTAGCTCTGCCCGACGTATGTGTCGGGTGCGGTGCCGCGCTGGCGGATCACGATGGTGCCGCCGTTCTGCGCCGCCGCCGGGCTGCTGTCGGTCACGGTCCAGTCCAGGGTGACCGCCGCGCCGCCGCCGGACGCGTCGACGGTGGAGGAGGCGAAGTCCATTGCCTTGAGGGACAGTTCGCTGCCGGTGGCGAAGTAGCCGAACACGTCGGCGACTACCTGGGTACGGCCGGCCGAGTTGGCGATCGAGATCTTCCCGTCCGCGCCGACCGGCACGACCACCAGGTTCGGGACGTTCTGGCCTGCTGCGAAGTTGAGGGTGGAGGTCGACGGGACCGCGATGCCGTGCGGGTACACCGTGAGGTGGCCGCCGGTGGTGGGTGCGGCGGCGGTGACGTTGAGCACGACCGCCGAGACGTCCGTGGACGGGATGTGCTGCGTGCCGGTGATCTGCAGGTCCACGCTGTTGCCCGCGCCGACCGGGCCCTTGGCCCCGCCGGTGCCGTCACGTGTGTCCAGCATGCGGGTGGGGCCGCTGTCCAGGCTCTGGAAGACGCCGCCGGACTTCGGTGAGTTCGTCAAGTAGTAGCCGGCGATGTCCGCGATGACATGGGTGCTGCCGGCCGAGTTGTAGAAGGAGACTTTGCCCGTGCTGCCCAACGGCACCGTGACGAGGTTCGCGATCGTCTGCCCCGCTTGGTAGTTGAGGGAGGACGCGGTGGGCAGCGCAGCGCCCTGCGGGTGGACGATGAGGTGGCCGGCAGTCGTGGACGCGGTGGCGGTGACGTTGAGCACGACAGCGCTGACGTCCGCTGTGGGCACGCCGTGCGTGCCGGAGAGCTGGAGGTCGACGCTCTTGCCCGCGCCGACAGCGGTCGTCGTCCCGTTGGTACCGGTGCCGTCGCGGGTGTTCAGCAGCCGGGTAGGGCCGTCGGGCACGTAGGTGGCGGCGGCCTTGTCCAGGGTGTAGTAGCCCGCCAGGTCCGCGACGACGTCGGTGGTGCCGGTAGCGTTGGCGAAGGCCACCAGGCCGTTGCCGCCTACCGGGACCGTGACCATGTTGGCCACGTTGCGGCCCGGCCCGAAGTTGAGGTTTGAGGTGATCGGCTGGTCCTGCCCGTACGGGTACACCGTCAGGTGGCTGGCCGTCGAGGCGTTGGTCGCCGTCACGTTGAGGACCACAGCCGTGGGCCGGACCGACGGATTGCCGGTGATCCCCGAGACGTCGAGCAGCAGCGGGTGCGTGCCGAGTTTGGCCACCACCCCGTGGTCGCCGGTACCGTCACGGGTGTCCAACACCCGGGTCGGCCCGACCGCCACGAAACCGCCGTCCAACTCGGGCTGTTGGGGCAGCGTGGGAACGGAGTGCGGAGCGGTCACGCCCTGCGGCTTCGCCTTGGCGGGCGTCGTGTTCTTCCTGCCGGGCGAGCTCTTTGTGGCGGGGCCCGGCACAGGCACCGTGGTCGCGAGGCTCGGTGCCGTACCCGTCGTGTGGGACGTGGCGCCTGCGTCGGCGATGGCGGACGTCGACGTCGCGGCCACCAGCACCGCGGCGACGACGGCGACCGTGGCCCAGCGGCCTGCGGATGCGGGGCCACGTCGGCCGCGAGGTCTGTGTCTCCCCCAGAGCGCGCGGAATCGTGAGTTCATCCTTTTCCCTCCCCGGATGGCAACCCACTCTGCGAAGAGCGGCGCGGGCCGTCTTGGACGCAGCGACCATTGAAGCAGTCGGCGTCGACAGCGGCCTCGGAATTGTGTGTACCAACGCTGCCCCAAGGTCAACTCGAGCGCATCGACCTGGCAGGTCAGAGCGTCGTTCCTGCCGACGGACAACTCCACCACCAAGGCATCTCCGAGGCGGTGGCCGTGAACGGCGCCACCCTGGCCCGTCCGACCTACATCGTCGCCCCCACCAGCGCGGTCACCGCGGCAACCTGCCAGACCACCCCTTCCACGGCCGGCTCACCGCCGGACGCCGCTGAAGGAAACCGACCGAGTTCCATCGTTCGCCATACAGACCCGCTCAACGCCATCGGGGCGGAAGTCCTGCGCCACTGGAAGAAGCGGCTTGAGAAGGCCTGGGTCCGACCTCCATCCGTCTTGTCTGGGCAACGCTCTCCAGCGTTCTCCAGGCTGCCGTTGAGGACCGTCGCCTCGGACGTAACCCATGTCGGTCCGGCACCGTCGGGCCTCCGCCCGCGACCCCCGGCAGGGTTGAGGCGCGGCCCCCTGAACGGGTGCCGGCGGTACGGGAGGCCCTACGTGATCACTACCGGCTCTCCCACTTCCTGCCGCGAGCCGGCGCACGGGGCAGCGTTGCCGTCGACGCGATCTTCACGTAGCCGCGGCCGGTCGGTAGAGCCCGTTGAGTGCGGCCCGTAGCCCGCCTCAGGTCCAAAGTCCCAGAGACGTCCCAGAGATGCCGCCGCACCCCGTCCTGACGCTCTAGGTAGCAGGTCGGACGGGGTGCGGCGGCACCGCCGGGTCAGATGTCGCGGAAGATCTCGATCTGCGCGCCGATCGTGTTCAGCCGCTCGGCGAGGTCCTCGTAACCGCGGTTGATGACATAGACGTTGCGCAGCACCGACGTGCCCTCGGCGGCCATCATCGCCAGCAGCACCACCACCGCGGGGCGCAGCGCGGGCGGGCACATCATCTCGGCGGCGCGCCAGCGGGTCGGGCCCTCGACCAGCACCCGGTGCGGGTCGAGGAGTTTGACCTGGGCGCCCAGCCGGGTCAGCTCGGTGAGGTAGATGGCCCGGTTGTCGTAGACCCAGTCGTGGATCAGCGTGGAGCCCTGGGCGGTGGCGGCGATGGCCGCGAAGAACGGCACGTTGTCGATGTTGAGCCCGGGGAACGGCATCGGGTGGATCTTGTCGATCGGCGAACTCAGCTTGGAGGGGCGGACGGTGAGGTCCACCAGCCGGGTGCGGCCGTTGTCCGCGCGGTACTCGGGGGTGAGTTCGTGGTCCAGCCCCATCTCCTCCAGCACCGCGAGTTCGATCTCCATGAACTCGATCGGCACCCGGCGGATGGTCAGTTCGGACTCGGTGACGACCGCCGCGGCCAGCAGGCTCATCGCCTCGACCGGGTCCTCGGAGGGCGCGTAGTCCACGTCGCGGTCGATCTCGGCGACGCCGTGCACGGTGAGCGTGGTGGTGCCGATGCCCTCCACCTGCACGCCCAGCTCCTCCAGGAAGAAGCACAGGTCCTGGACCATGTAGTTGGAGCTGGCGTTGCGGATGACGGTCACGCCCTCGTGACGGGCGGCGGCCAGCAGCGCGTTCTCGGTCACGGTGTCGCCGCGCTCGGTCAGCACGATCGCCCGCTTCGGGGTGATGCCGCGGTCCACCTCGGCGTGGTACGTGCCGTCGGTCGCGGTGATGTCCAGGCCGAAGTGGCGCAGCGCGTTCATGTGCGGCTGCACGGTGCGGGTGCCCAGGTCGCAGCCGCCCGCGTACGGGATGCGGAAGCGGTCGGTGCGGTGCAGCAGCGGGCCGAGGAACATGATGACGCTGCGGGTGCGGCGGGCGGCGTCGGTGTCCATCGCGGCCAGGTCCAGCTCGGCCGGCGGCACGATCTCCAGGTCGTTGCCGTCGTTGATCCAGCGGGTGCGCACGCCGATGCTGCCCAGCACCTCGAGGATGCGGTAGACCTCCTCGATCCGCGCCACCCGGCGCAGCGTGGTCCGGCCGGCGTTCAGCAGCGTGGCGCAGAGCAGCGCGACGCACGCGTTCTTACTCGTCTTGACGTCTATGGCGCCGGACAGCCGGCGCCCCCCGACCACTCTGAGGTGCATCGGGCCGGCGTAACCGAGGGACACGATCTCGCTGTCCAGCGCCTCGCCGATTCTGGCGATCATCTCAAGGCTGATGTTCTGGTTGCCGCGCTCGATCCGGTTGACGGCGCTCTGGCTGGTGCCGAGCGCTTCCGCGAGCTGCGCCTGTGTCCAGCCTCGATGTTGACGGGCGTCTCGGATGAGCCTGCCGATGCGTGCGAGGTAATCGTCGGTCATGTCGACCAGGCTATCTCACATATGAGATAGAGCAACGCGGGTTAGGCCATCCGTGGCGAGTCGGGGACATCCGTTGCGGCACTGGTACGCGGCCGGCCCGGCCGGTGTCGCGGCCCGTCCTCACCGTAACGCCGGCGGCGGTGCCTGCCATCCGGGGCGCGGCCGTGCGGTGTACCCCTCACCCGCACAGACGGCGCCCATCCGGATTCGGTTCCACCTCCCGGTCGCCGGGGGAGTCGAGGCGGGCTTCGATGGGGGCAGCGCATCACGCGGCGGGCCGGGGGTACCCGAATCGAGGTGGTGTACTAGAGTTATCTCGACATCGAGATATCTGCCGAGGCGTGCCGTCGGGACGCCAGCAATGCGGTGGTACGCGCGAGAACATGCATGAAGGAGACTGTCGTGTCGGCGAACAGCTTCGACGCCCGCAGCAGCTTGCAGGTGGGCGACGAATCGTATGAGATCTTCCGGCTGGACAAGGTGGAGGGCTCGGCCCGGCTGCCGTACAGCCTGAAGGTGCTGCTGGAGAACCTGCTGCGCACCGAGGACGGCGCGAACATCACCGCCGACCACATCCGGGCGGTCGGCGGATGGGACTCGCAGGCCCAGCCGAGCCAGGAGATCCAGTTCACCCCGGCCCGCGTGATCATGCAGGACTTCACCGGCGTGCCGTGCGTGGTGGACCTCGCGACCATGCGCGAGGCGGTCAAGGAGCTGGGCGGCGACCCGGCGAAGATCAACCCGCTCGCCCCGGCCGAGCTGGTCATCGACCACTCGGTGATCGCCGACCGCTTCGGCACCCCGGAGTCCTTCGCGCAGAACGTCGAGTTGGAGTACGGCCGGAACAAGGAGCGGTACCAGTTCCTGCGCTGGGGCCAGACCGCGTTCGACGAGTTCAAGGTGGTCCCGCCCGGCACCGGCATCGTCCACCAGGTGAACATCGAGCACCTGGCCCGGACCGTCATGGTCCGCGGCGGCCAGGCGTACCCCGACACCCTGGTCGGCACCGACTCCCACACCACCATGGTCAACGGCCTGGGCGTGCTCGGCTGGGGCGTCGGCGGCATCGAGGCCGAGGCCGCGATGCTCGGCCAGCCGGTGTCCATGCTGATCCCGCGGGTGGTCGGTTTCAAGCTCACCGGTGAGCTGCCGGCCGGCACCACCGCCACCGACCTGGTGCTCACCATCACCGAGATGCTGCGCAAGCACGGCGTGGTCGGCAAGTTCGTCGAGTTCTACGGCGAGGGCGTCGCCGCCACGTCGCTGGCCAACCGCGCCACCATCGGCAACATGTCGCCGGAGTTCGGCTCCACCGCCGCGATCTTCCCGATCGACGCCGAGACGCTGAGCTACCTCAAGCTCACCGGCCGCTCGGCCCAGCAGGTCGCGCTGGTCGAGGCGTACGCCAAGGAGCAGGGCCTGTGGCTGGACCCGGCCGCCGAGCCGGACTACTCCGAGAAGCTGGAGCTGGACCTGTCCACGGTGGTGCCGTCCATCGCCGGGCCCAAGCGCCCGCAGGACCGCATCGTGCTGGCCAACTCCGCGCAGCAGTTCGCCCGCGACGTGCGCAACTACGTCACCGACGACGAGGAGGCGGGCAAGGAGTCCTTCCCGGCCTCCGACTCCCCGGCCACCCACAACGGCGTGCCCACCAAGCCGACCCAGGTGACCACCCCCGAGGGCGACACCTACGAGATCGACCACGGCGCCGTCACCGTCGCCGCGATCACCTCGTGCACCAACACCTCCAACCCGTACGTGATGGTGGCCGCCGCCCTGGTGGCCAAGAAGGCCGTCGAGAAGGGCCTGACCCGCAAGCCGTGGGTGAAGACCACCCTCGCCCCGGGTTCGAAGGTCGTCACCGACTACTTCGACAAGGCGCACCTGACCCCGTACCTGGACAAGCTCGGCTTCAACCTGGTCGGGTACGGCTGCACCACCTGCATCGGCAACTCGGGCCCGCTGCCCGAGGAGGTCTCCAAGGCGGTCAACGAGGCCGACCTCGCGGTGGCCGCGGTGCTCTCCGGCAACCGCAACTTCGAGGGCCGGATCAACCCGGACGTCAAGATGAACTACCTCGCCTCCCCGCCGCTGGTCGTCGCGTACGCCATCGCCGGCTCGATGAAGGTGGACATCACCCGGGACGTGCTGGGCACCGACACCGAGGGCAAGCCGGTGTACCTCGCGGACATCTGGCCGAGCGAGGCCGAGGTGAACGACGTGGTCGCCTCCGCGATCGGCCAGGACATGTTCACCGAGTCCTACCAGGACGTCTTCGCCGGCGACGCGCAGTGGCAGGCGCTGCCGATCCCCACCGGCAACACCTTCGAGTGGGACCCGCAGTCCACCTACGTGCGCAAGCCCCCGTACTTCGAGGGCATGGGCACCGAGCCGGAGCCGGTCACCGACATCTCCGGCGCGCGGGTGCTGGCCAAGCTCGGCGACTCCGTCACCACCGACCACATCTCGCCGGCCGGCGCCATCAAGGCCGACACCCCGGCCGGCCAGTACCTCACCGAGCACGGCGTGCAGCGCCGCGACTTCAACAGCTACGGCTCGCGTCGCGGCAACCACGAGGTCATGATTCGTGGCACCTTCGCCAACATCCGGCTGCGCAACCAGATCGCCCCGGGCACGGAGGGCGGCTTCACCCGCGACTTCACCCAGGACGGCGGGCCGGTCGCGTTCATCTACGACGCCTCGCGCCACTACATCGAGCAGGGCACCCCGCTGGTCGTGCTGGCCGGCAAGGAGTACGGCTCCGGCTCGTCCCGTGACTGGGCCGCCAAGGGCACCGCGCTGCTGGGCGTGAAGGCCGTCATCGCCGAGTCCTACGAGCGCATCCACCGCTCCAACCTGATCGGCATGGGCGTGCTGCCGCTGCAGTACCCCGAGGGCGAGTCCGCGCAGACCCTGGGCCTGACCGGCGAGGAGACCTTCTCCTTCGCCGGGGTGACCGCGCTCAACGACGGCACCACCCCGCGTACGGTCAAGGTCAGCACCGACACCGGCGTCGAGTTCGACGCGGTGGTGCGGATCGACACCCCCGGAGAGGCCGACTACTACCGCAACGGCGGCATCATGCAGTACGTCCTGCGCTCGCTGCTGCGCAAGTGAGCCGATGACCCGGGCGTAACACGTCCGAAGCACCACTGTCGGCCGGACGGGCCGCACCCCTGTCACCCGGGGGTGCGGCCCGTCCGCGTTTTCCGGCAGGTCGCCCGCCGCTGGGCGCTTCCACCCGGTTCACTACTTGAACGCACCGAACCGGGAGAGCCGTTGGGAACTGAATACAACACGGGTCCGAGCTTTCGGCTGGGCGAACATCCCACGTTTCGGACAGGTCTCAACTCGGGAAAGCTTGGTGGCCAAACTCTCATTCGATCTTGCCCTGCCCGAGTCAAGTGGACTATACCTGTCGGCGTCCGGGAACCCGCTGAGTGCGGGGGCGCGCGGGGGGTGCTGACAGGGTGGCCAACACGGCCGTCGGCTATCGTTCCTCGCCTCACTGGATGCAGTGCATCACTCACGCTTCAACTGTTCGCGGTCGTCGGCGGATTCCGCTGCACCGCATGAGTCCTGGAAGAAGGCTGAGGACTTGAGCATGGGCTCCGAGATCAACCGCCGCGATGCCATCAAGCGGGCCGTCGCCATCGGCGTGGTGGCCGTCCCGTCCGCCTCGCTGCTGTCGGCCTGCGCCTCCAGCGGAGGCGGCAGCGACAAGCCGAAGGCGGACCCCACCGGTGCGAAGACGGCGAACAACCCGCTCGGCGTGAAGAAGGGAACGCCGCTGGAGGCGTTCATCTTCAAGGGCGGCTTCGGCGACTCGTACGTCAAGGCCGCGGAGACGGTCTACAACTCCGAGTACGGCATCAAGGTCAAGCACACCGGCACGCAGGGCCTGGGCCCGAAGCTCCAGCCGCGCTTCGCCAGCAACACCCCGCCGGACATCATGGACAACTCCGGCGCCGACAACCTCGACACCGCGGCCCTGGCCAAGGAGAGCAAGCTCCAGGACCTCACCCCGCTGCTGGACGCCCCCACCATCGACGACCCGAGCAAGAAGGTCCGCGACGTCCTGATCGCCGGCACCGTCGAGCAGGGCCAGTTCGGCACCCAGGCGATGTACGCGTTCAACTACGCGTTCACCGTCTACGGCGGCTGGTACTCCAACAAGCTCTTCCAGGACAAGGGCTGGGAGTACCCGCAGACCTTCGACCAGGCGCTGGCCCTGGGCGCCAAGGCGAAGAAGGAGAACATCTCCCTCTTCACCTACCCGGGCAAGTACCCGTACTACGTCCACTTCGACCTGCTCGCCCAGATCGGCAAGATCGGCGGCAAGGACGTCCTCAACGCCATCGACGACCTCGAGGACGGCGCCTGGCAGGTGGACGCCGTCAAGCAGGTCATCGGGTACTACGAGGAGGTCGCGGCGAAGAAGTACTTCATGCCCGGCTCCGAGGGCATGACCCACATCCAGATGCAGACCGCCTGGACCAAGGGCAAGGCCGCCATAGTGGCGGACGGCTCGTGGGTGGAGAACGAGGCCGCCCCGACCATGCCGAAGGACTTCGACCTGGCCGTCGGCGCGCTGGTCGGCTCGGGCACGTCCGACAAGCTGCCGTTCGGCACCGTCTACGCCGCGGCCGGCGAGCCGTACATCGTCGCCGCCAACGGCAAGAACCCGGTCGGCGGCATGGAACTGCTGCGGATCATGATCAGCAAGAAGCAGACCGACAACTTCACCAACACCACGAAGTCGCTGACCTGCATCACCGGCGCCTCGGAGGGCCTGACCCTGACCCCGGGCCTGGCCTCCGCCTCCAAGGCGCTGACGGCCGCCGGGCCGAACGTGCTCAACTCGCGGCTCCAGGACTGGTACGTCAAGCTCAACCAGGAGACCCTGGGCAACCTGACGCTCCAGCTGCTGACCGGCAAGATCAATGCCAAGAAGTGGATCGAAGGCGCGCAGAAGGCCGCGGACGCCACCAAGGCCGACTCGTCCGTGCCCAAGTTCAAGCACGTGTGACCCGAACATTCCCTGACGGCTGAGACGAGAGCGACCGGCACTATGCGACACGGCAAGTACCGGTTCATCATCGGGTTTCTGGCAATTCCTGTGGCGTTGTACGCGGTCCTTGTGATCTCGCCCTTCGTCCAGGACTTCCAGATCTCGTTGACGGACTGGAGCGGGTTGACCCCCGAGAAGCACTACATCGGGCTGGACAACTACCAGAAGATCATCCACAACAACCTCTTCTGGAAGGCACTGTGGCACAACGTCCTGATGCTGCTGATCGTGCCGATCGTGACGCTCGCGCTGGGACTCTTCTTCGCCTTCATGCTCAATGTCGGCGGCCGGCGGCGCAAGAACAGCGCGTCGGTCGTCGGCGTTCGGGGCGCGGGTTTCTACAAGATCGTCTACTTCTTCCCGCAGGTGCTGTCGGTCACGGTGATCGCGGTGCTGTGGGAGCAGATCTACAACCCCGACCCGGACAACGGCCTGCTCAACTCGCTGCTGGGCGACGTGGGCCTCACCTCGCTCCAGCAGTCCTGGCTGGGCGACCCGAACATCGCGCTCGCCTGCATCATGGCGGTGATGGTCTGGGCGAACGTCGGCTTCTACGTGGTGCTCTTCTCCGCCGGCATGGCCTCGATCCCCGGTGAGATCTACGAGGCGGCGCTGCTGGACGGCGCCAACCGCTATGTCACCTTCTTCCGGGTCACGCTGCCGCTGCTGCGCGACACGGTGGCCACCGGCTGGGTCTACATGGGCATCATCGCCATGGACGGCTTCGCCTTCGTCCAGCTGATGTCGGTCAACAACGGCGGGCCGAGCGAGACCACCGACGTGGTGCCGCTGCTGCTGTACAAGACGGCATTCCGCGACAACAGCCAGTACGGCATGGCGGCCGCGATGGGTGTCGCGATGCTGATCGTGACGCTGCTGTTCGCCGTCCTGACGCTGCGGCTGAACCGCCGCGAGCGCATCGAGTTCTAGGGGTGCCGCGATGACCACAGAGATTTTCGAAGACGCGCCCGGTCCGGCGGACAAGAACCCGAACCAGGTGATCCAGAAGCCCGCGCCCGACGCCGCGGCCAAACACCGCTGGCGCGGTGAGGGAGTGGTGCTGAACGTCTTCAGCCACGGCTTCCTCGCCGTGTGGGCGCTGATGGTGGCGGTACCGCTGCTATGGGCGCTGTGGAGCTCGTTCAAGACCTCGGGCGACATCCTCTCGCACCCCTGGTCGCTGCCGCTGCACCCGCACGTGGACAGCTGGTCGCGCGCCTGGACCAAGGCGCACATGAGCCGCTACTTCATCAACACGGTGATCGTGGTGGGCTTCTCGACCGTCGGCACCATGCTGTTCGGTTCGATGGCCGCTTATGTACTGGCCCGGTTCGAGTTCTTCGGCAACCGCTTCATCTACTTCCTGTTCGTCGGGGGCATGGCCTTCCCGGTCGTGATGGTGCTGGTGCCGCTGTTCTTCGTGACGAAGAACCTGGGCATCCTGAACACGCTGCCCGGCCTGATCCTGGTCTACATCGCCTACTCGCTGCCGTTCACCGTCTTCTTCATGACGTCGTTCTTCAGAACGCTGCCGACCTCGGTGGCGGAGGCGGCACTGGTCGACGGGGCGAGCCACACCCGCACGTTCTTCCAGATCATGGTGCCGATGGCCAAGCCGGGCATCATCAGCATCGGGATCTTCAACGTGCTCGGGCAGTGGAACCAGTATCTGCTGCCCCTGGTGCTCAACCAGGGCAACACCGACAAATGGGTGCTCACGCAGGGTCTGGCCGACCTGTCCGTGCAGCAGGGCTACCAGGGCGACTGGTCGGGTCTGTTCGCCGGCCTGTCGATCGCGATGCTGCCGGTGCTGGCGATCTACATCATCTTCCAGCGCCAGGTGCAGGCGGGCCTGACCGCGGGTGCCGTGAAATAGGCCCTCCGCCCGGCTCGGTACACCCCTTACGCTGTCCCCAGCGGCTCCGCGAGCATGCGGAGCCGCTGGTCGGCGTACGGGGCGGTTCGCGTAACGGTGTGGTTCTCCCCCTTGACGGGACATCACCCCTAACACTCAACTTAGAGTTCACATGTTGTAGACGACGGGGTCTCACTGGTGTGGCAGCTCTGACGCCGGTACCCGGGCCTCGTCCCGTGCGGGCAGCCGGAACCGCTCCGGCTGCCGGGCAGGAGTGGATGTCGTGGAGACACCGGGATCGCAGTCATCGCTGCACCGGGCCAACCTGGAGCGCGTGGTGCGGGCCGTCCGGCTGGCCGGCTCGCTCACCCAGGCGGAGATCGCGCGCACGACCGGTCTGTCGGCGGCGACGGTGTCCAACATCGTGCGCGAGTTGCGGGACAACGGGACGGTGCAGGTCACGCCGACCTCCTCGGGCGGTCGGCGGGCGCGCAGCGTGGCGCTGTCCGGGGACGCGGGCATCGTGGTCGGCGTCGACTTCGGCCACTCGCACCTGCGGGTCGCGGTCGGCAACCTCGCCCACCAGGTGCTCGCCGAGCAGTCCGAGCCGATCGACGTGGACGCCTCGGCGTCCCAGGGCTTCGACCGGGCCGAGCAGTTGGTGGCGCGGCTGGTGGAGTCCACCGGGATCGACCGGGACAAGGTGCTCGGGGTGGGCCTCGGCGTGCCCGGGCCGATCGACATGGAGACCGGCACGCTCGGGTCCACCGCGATCCTGCCCGGCTGGAGCGGCATCAACCCGCGGCAGGAGCTGACCGACCGGCTCGGCGTCCCGGTCCAGGTGGACAACGACGCCAACCTCGGCGCCCTGGGCGAGTTGGTGTGGGGCGGTGGTCGCGGGGTCAAGGACCTGGCGTACATCAAGGTGGCCAGCGGTGTCGGCGCCGGCCTGGTGGTGGACGGGCGGATCTACCGCGGTCCGGGCGGCACCGCCGGGGAGATCGGCCACATCACCCTCGACGAGTCCGGTCCGGTGTGCCGCTGCGGCAACCGCGGCTGCCTGGAGACCTTCACCGCGGCGCGCTACGTGCTGGAACTGCTGCGCGGCAGTCACGGGGAGAACCTCACCATTCCCAAAATGGTGCAATTGGGACGCGAGGGGGACCCGGGATGCCGCCGGGTGATCGGCGACGTCGGGCGGCACATCGGCATGGGCGTGGCGAGCCTGTGCAACCTCCTCAACCCCAGCAGGGTCGTGCTGGGCGGGGACCTGGCGGAGGCGGGGGAGCTGGTGCTCGGCCCGATCCGCGAGTCGGTGTCGCGGTACGCCATTCCGAGCGCCGCCCAGCGGCTGTCGGTGATGCCCGGCGCGCTCGGCGCGCGGGCCGAGGTTCTGGGTGCGCTTGCCCTGGTTCTGAGCGAGATGGGCGATTCCACGCTTCTCGACGGGAACACACCCGTTGATACACCCGCCTTTTCGGCATAACGGAGCGTTCACACAGCTAACGAAACGCGCCGTTGCCATCTCGTTAAGTGTTTACTTCTTGACGACACGTGTCAGCCGGAGTTGACTCACGACCACCTCGGCCGCAGTGTTGCGGCCCTGTCAGGGAGGCAACCTCAGATGAACGCAATGACGCGTCGGATCGTCATCGGCACGGCGGCTGTGTCGATGGCGCTCACCATGGCCGCGTGCGGCAAGGCGGGCGGCAGCAGCAAGGGCGGCGACGCCAAGTCGATCGGCATCCTCCTTCCGGACACCGTCACCGCGCGGTACGGCTCCTTCGACAAGCCGTTGATGGAGAAGAAGATCAAGGAGCTGTGCTCCGATTGTAAGGTCAGCTACGACAACGCCGCCGGTGACCCGTCGACGCAGGCGCAGCAGGTCAACACGATGATCACCAAGGGTGTCAAGGTGCTCATCCTCGACCCGCAGGACTCGGTGGCGATCCAGTCCTCGGTCGAGCAGGCGGTCAAGAAGGGCATCAAGGTCATCGCGTACGACCGCCTCGCCCAGGGCCCGATCTCCGCGTACGTCTCGTACGACAACGAGAAGATCGGCGAGCTGCAGGGCCAGGCGCTGCTGACCGCCATGGGCGCCAACGCCAAGCCGACCTCCAAGATCGTCATGATCAACGGCGACCCGTCCGACCCGAACGCCGCGATGTTCAAGGCCGGCGCGCACAAGGCGCTCGACGGCAAGGTCAACATCGCCTACGAGCAGACCGGTCTGTGGAAGGACACCGAGGCCAACAAGAAGATGACCGCGGCGATCACCTCGATCGGCGCGAAGAACATCGCGGGCGTCTACTCGGCCAACGACACGATGGCCGGCGGTATCGTCACCGCGCTCAAGGCCAACCACATCAACCCGCCGCTGACCGGCCAGGACGCCGAACTGACGGGCCTGCAGCGGATTCTGGTGGGTACCCAGACCTCCACCATCTACAAGCCCTACAAGCCTGAGGCCGACGCCACCGCCGAGATCGCGGTCGACATGATCACCGGCAAGGACTGGAAGTCGATCACCGACACCACCGCCAAGAGCGGGTCGGGCCAGACCATCCCGTCGCACCTGATCACGGCCACCTCGGTGACCAAGGCCAACATCAACAGCACGGTGGTGAAGGACGGTCTGTACAAGACCTCCGACCTGTGCTCTGCGGAGTTCGTCGCGGCCTGCAAGGCGGCCGGCATCACCGTGGGCTGACGGCACCGCCTCCCGTGAGCCTGTCCGGCGCCCCGCCCCACATCAACCACCCCGCTGCCGGGGCGGGGCGCCGGACGGAAACACTCGCGGGGTTCTTCCGCGGGGGCGGGGTTCCGCCTCTTCCCCGTTAACGTTGTCATCGTGTGCTTCGCGGCACACACACCGCGGCTGACGTTCCAGTACGCGGCATCCCCGCCGGTCAGGCGGCGAAGGAGATGGTTCACGTGTCCGCTACGCCCGTGTTGGCGTTGCGCGGAGTCTCCAAGCGATTCGGTGCGGTTCAGGCCCTCACCGATGTCGAGTTGGAGGTCCATGCCGGAGAAGTGGTCGCCCTGGTGGGCGACAACGGTGCCGGTAAATCCACTTTGGTCAAGACGATCGCCGGGGTCCACCCCATCGACGACGGTGTCATCGAGTGGGAGGGCAAGGGCGTCACCATCAACCGCCCGCACGATGCCCAGCAACTCGGTGTGGCCACCGTCTACCAGGACCTCGCGCTGTGCGACAACCTCGACGTTGTCGGCAACCTCTTCCTCGGTCGCGAGCTGCTGCGTTTCGGCAGCCTCGACGAGGTCACCATGGAGCAGCGCTCCCGCGAGCTGCTCAACACCCTCTCGATCCGCATCCCCAGCGTGCGCATCCCGATCGCCAGCCTCTCCGGCGGTCAGCGACAGGTCGTCGCGATCGCCCGCGCGCTGATCGGCGAGCCGAAGGTCGTCATCCTCGACGAACCGACCGCCGCCCTCGGTGTCGAACAGACCGCCCAGGTGCTCGACCTGGTCGAGCGGCTGCGCGAGCGCGGCCTCGGCGTCATTCTGATCAGCCACAACATGGCCGACGTGACCGCCGTGGCCGACACCGTGCACGTGCTCCGGCTCGGCCGGAACAACGGCTCGTTCCCGGTCAAGGGCACGACGAACGAACAGATCATCGCCGCGATCACCGGTGCCACGGACAACGCCGTGACCCGTCGGCAGACGCGCAACGCGGAGGCGGCCAAGTGAGCAGCGAAAAGACATCCGTTGACACCTCGAAGGGTGGCGCGCCCATCGACGAGGTGCCGCCGCCCGCCGTGGTGGCGGTCGATCCCCGGCTGCTCGTCCGTGAGCAGGGCTTCGCCGGCTACATCACCGAGTTCAAGCGCCGGGTCAAGGGCGGCGAGCTGGGCTCGATGCCCGTCATCGCGGCGCTGATCATCATCTTCGTCGTCTTCCAGCTCGCGAACAGCCGGTTCCTGAGCGCGGACAACCTCACCAACATCGGCTACTACCTGGCCGGTGCCGGGCTGCTCTCCATCGGCCTGGTGTTCGTGCTGCTGCTCGGTGAGATCGACCTGTCGGTCGCCTCGGTCAGCGGACTGTCCGCGGCGATCTTCGCCACGTTCACCACCACCCACGGCATGAACCTGTGGTTGGCGGCACTGCTGGTGGTCGTGATCGGCGTCCTCATCGGCGCCTTCCACGGGTTCTTCCTGGCCAAGATCGGTGTGCCGGCGTTCGTGGTCACCCTGGCCGGCTTCCTCGGCTGGAACGGCTTCATGCTGTGGCTGCTGCGCAAGACCGGCAGCATCTCGATCGCCGACAAGGGTCCGATCCACTACATGGACCAGACCTCGTTCTTCATGAACTCCAGCATCGCCGGCGCCTACATCCTGGCCACCATCGGTGTCGCGCTGTTCCTCGGCACCGCACTGGTCGACCAGGGCCGCCGCCGCAAGGCCGGCGTGCCCTACCGGGCCACCAGCGAGATCGTGCTGCGCACGGTGCTGCTGGCGATCGTCGCCTACGGTGTCGCGATCGTGCTGAACAACTCCCGCGGTGTGCCGAACGCCCTGGTGCTGTTCCTGGTCGTCCTGGTGATATCCGACTTCGTGGTCCGGCGCACCACCTTCGGCCGCAAGGTCTTCGCGCTCGGCGGCAGCCTCGAGGCGTCCCGCCGGGCCGGCATCAACGTGCCCGCGATCCAGATCGCGGTGTTCGCCATCGCCGGCGGCTTCGCCGCGCTGGGCGGCCTGTTCCTCGCCGGCCAGATCGAGACCGCGAACACCCAAGCCGGTACCGGCAACGTCCTGATGCTGGCGATCGCGGCCGCGGTCATCGGCGGCACCAGCCTCTTCGGCGGCCGGGGCAGCGTGTGGTCGGCCCTGATCGGTGGCCTGGTCATCGAGTCCATCCAGACGGGCCTCAACCTGCTGAACATGGACACCTCGATCCAGTACATGATCACGGCCGCGGTGCTGCTCGCCGCGGTGATCATCGACTCGGTGTCCCGCAGGACACAGCGGACGTCCGGCCGCGCCTAGCGACCGGCCGCACCCGCCACGAGGCACCCGCGCCGGGTGCGCCCGGACCACGGTCC
>NZ_JBFBIV010000092.1:0-32132 GCF_040702025.1 Streptomyces sp. NPDC088194
CTGGCACGTGACCGGCTTCCCCGAGGCGGCCGGGACCTTGGTGGGAACACCCTTCGCCGCCGGCCGGGTGGCACCGGCCCCCGCCGACGGCTTGATCCCGGACGGCGCCGTGGTGGCCGGCGCGGACACGCCGTCAGCGGAACCCGCGGCCGTGGAACCCGCCGCCGAGGAAGCTCCCGCCGAGGGCGCCAGGGTCGCCGAGACGTCAGCCGTCGAAGCACCCTCGTTCCTGCTGCCCGATCCGTCGTCACTGCACGCGGTCAGGGAGAGCGCGGCGAGCACGACGGTCGCGGCGGCACCTACGAGGCCAAGACGGGGGTTGCGGATGCTGAACATGTGGGAGTTCCTCTTTCGCCGTTCGAGTGGCTGTGTTGCTTGGATGACCAGAGCTTGTGGGGTGACCTGTCCCAGCCGCCATGCCTGCCGGGCAGTTGGGGACGCTGGAACGCCAAAAGCCCATCTGACCAGCGGAAATACGGTGCCCCTGGAACGCCGGAACGGGACGCCGCGGGTTGGCGGCACGACCGCGGGGCCCCTCGCGGGGTACGGCTACGGCCGCGGCAACGGCGAAGGGGGCGACGCCCGGACCGGCGCCGCCCGCCCACGCGACCTCACCGGGTGGCGGGCGGTGGGCGGCGGCGGTGGAAGCGGACGCGGGCGCCGTGGGCGGGGACGAGCGTGACGGAGAGCAGCCGCGCGGATTCCGGTGGGCCCGCGGGGGCGGGGACGGCGCGGGCGAGGATCTCTGTGAGGACCGTCTCGATCTCCAGCTGGGCCAGCGGCGCTCCGACGCAGCGACGCAGGCCGCCGCCGAACGGCGTCAGGGCATACGGCGGCGGGTCCGCGTCAAGATGGCGTCGGGGCTGGAAGGCGTGGGGACTCGGCCACAGCCGGGGGGCGAGGTGGACCGGTGGGAAGAGCGCCGCGACGAAGGCGTGCCGCGGCACCGGGCGGCCGGCGAGTTCGGTGTCGTGGGCGGCGGTGCGGATGGCGTAGAAGACGGCGGGGCGCAGCCGGCTCGACTCCTTGACGGTCGCCTTGAGGAGCCGGTCGGAGCCCGCGTCGAGATCCGCGATGAGGGCGTCGCGTGCGGTGGGGTGGTGGGCGAGCAGGTGCAGGGTCCAGGCGATGGTGGTCGCGGTGGTCTCGTACCCGGCCAGCACCAGCCCGGTCAGCTCGTCCAGCAACTCCTCGTCGTCCAGGCCCGCGCCCTGCTCGTCCCGGGCGTCGAGCAGCAGGGACAGCACGTCGTCTCGGCCGGAGCTGTCACCGCCGTCGGCGGCGCGGTCGGACCGGGCGCGGCGCCCCGCGATCTCCGCCCGCGTCAGGTCCCTTACGGTCGCGCGCAACCGGTTGAAGCGACCGCCCGGCGACAGCGGGCCGAGGTCCCGTTGCCACGGCTTCGGCAGGAAGAGCACGGCGAGGTTGTCCATGCCCACGAACGCGGTCAGCGCCCGCCGGAAGACCGCGGCCCGGCCCGGGTCGGTCAGGCCGAACACCACGCGCAGGATGACGTCGAGCGCCAGTCGCTGCGCCCACGGGCGGACGGGTACGCCGTCGCCGGTCAGCAGCGCCGGCAGCCCCGCGTGCACCAACTCCCGCATCCGCTGGGCCCACCGGGTGATCCGGGTGCCGTGGAAGGGCGGCAGCAGGAGCTTGCGGTGGCGCAGGTGCCGGGGCGGCGGGGTGCAGATCAGTGAGCCCGCGCCGACCGCGGGCCGCAGCAGGGCGGCGCCGTCCCCGCCGACGAACCGTTCGTGGTCGGTCAGTACCGCCCGGTTGACCTCGGCGTCGGCCGCGCACACCAGGCCCGCGCGGTACGGGAAGGTGCGGACCGAGAAGACCGGACCCAGCTCCCGGCGCAGGGCGAGTCCGTATCCCAAGGGGTCGAGGAGCATACGGCCCGTCTGCACGGCGCGAGGCGCCCTCGGCGCGGGCGGAAACCGCCGCGGGTCCCACCGCGGCTCACGGCTGAACGCGTTGCTCATGGCGCGCGAACGCTCCTCAATCGGCTCACGGGTGTACGTCGTTCGGCCCACCGGCAACGGGCATCCCCGCGGCGGCGAACGCACGGCGGTCCGCCGACCGCAATCAGCGGACCGTCGCCGGCAGCCGTCGGCCGGCAGACCGCGGACCGCGGGCCGCGAGCGCGGGCCACCCGGCAACGGAAGGCGCGGGCAGGCCCGGCCCCGCATCCACCCGGCGCACGCCTGGTTCACGTCCGGTTCGCCCGGGCTCCCGCTTGCCTCAGCCCACGACCACCGCCTGCCACGGCCCTGCCGGGTCGTCGTACGCGGCGGCGTAGCCCTCCGTCGCGATCGGCGCCTGGAGGATTCCGTCCGGGACCGCGAACGCCTCCACGAGCGCGAGCGCGTGCGGTGCCAGGTCGGCGCTGATCCGGTCGACGGCGGGGCGCAGTTCGCGGACGGCTTCGGCGGTGAGGTGGCCGTCCGCGAGGAGCGTGCCGGCGTGCGGGGCGAGGCGCTGGAGCGCGAACAGCCGGAAGAGCTGGTCGAGCACCCCGCGCGTGGTGGCGTCGCCGACCCGGCCGACCGCGGCCAGGTACGCCTCGGCGGCGCGTCGGGTGGCATACGCGTCGACGAGTTCCAGCGCCGGGTTCACCGTGTGGTTCCAGCGGTCCAACGGGTCGGCGCTGGGCAGGCCGAGCCGGCTGCGGGCGTGCTGGAGGCACTGCGACTCGTGCCGTACGAGCAGGTCGAGGAGGTGATGGGAGTCGGTCGGCGGGCCGGCGGACGCGGCGCGGTCGGGCGGCGGCGGACGGTAGCCGCGCCCGGTGAGCATGTCCGCGGCGGCCTTGGTCCAGATGACGAGGTTGTCCCCTTCGGCGGTGATGGTGCTCTCGATCGGCGCGAACAGGTCGACGACACGGTTGGCCGACAGCAGGCCCTGGGCACCGCAGCGTTCCCGGCACTCGGTCACGATGTCCCTGGACTGCCAGGTGATCCAGCCCTTCGCCGCCGCGACGAGGACCTCCGCATCGGCGGCCTCGGCGACATCGACGACGGCGGCCTCGACCCGGGTCCCGCGCCCGGCCGCCCCGGACCCGGCCACCACGCGGTCGTCCCCGCGTCCGCAGGCGTGAACGGCCTCGCGCAGCAGGAACGTCGCCGCGTACGCACGCGCCACCGCCCCGAGCAGCCTGGTCTGGTGGCAGCGGTAGGCGAAGACGGGAACGCCGGTCCTGCTGGCGGGCGCGAACGTGTGCCGGCGATGCCCGTACCGCACGGCGACCGTGAGCGCTGCCCGGGCGCCGCCCAGTGCCGCCGCGCTCAGGCAGAGCTTGCCGGTGGTCACGCGCTGGATGGACCGCAGGAACCGGCGCCGCCGGCTGCCGACCGCACTGTGGAAGCTCCCGTCGGCGGTCAACTCGGCGTGGTCACCGGCCAGCAGCGCGGTCCGGGGCACGACCACCCGGTCGAACGACGTGATGGCGTGGTCGACGGCCGATCCCGGTATCTCCGAGAGCGGGCGCACCCGGATGCCGGAAAGCGGCCCCCGCTCGTCGCGCAGTGGCACGAGGAAGAGGAACACGCCGCAGTCCTGGCCGCGGACGATCAACCTGGCCGCCACCAGACCGCTCTTGCGTCCGCCCGCGGAGCCGGTGTTGGGCATGAACTTCTGCGCGCCCGCGGTGGGGGTGTGCAGCACGAAGTCGTCCGTCTCCGGCCGGTGGGTCGCGGTCGTCTCCAACTCGGCGGCGTTGTTGCCGTAGCCGAGTTCGGTGATGAGAACGGTGCCGTACTCCCGGAGGCGGGTGAACGGCGTCGGGTCGATCGCGTGCTCGCGGTCGAGACGCAGGAGGCTGCCCAGGAAGAGGTTGTAGTGGACGGTCGCCAGGGTGGTCAGGGTGCCGTCGACCATTCCCAGCCATTCGTGCAGCGCGACCAATCGGTCCGTCGCCGTGACGAGTTCCTCGACCGAATCGACTTCGTCGTTGACGGCCCGTAGCCGCGTATATGCGAGTTCGGCACGCTCAGGAATCGACAAGCCGTCCTGGTATCGGAATAAGCGCCGGGAGAGAACCCCCGTCCATTTCCGGTGCAGGTCGTCGAAACGCCCGTCGAAGAGCACCTCGGTCAGCAACTCCGCGTGCACCGCGCCTCCGGGGTCGGTGGCGCCGTCGGCCGTACGCTCCGAGGTGCCGCCGCCGGTGCGCCCCTCGGGCAGCCACGCGGCCGCCGTGCGGGCGGGGTTCACAGGGGGCCGAAGAGCTGATGACTCGCGCTGTTGGCCGGGTCCTCGTCGCAGTAGTACTGGGTGGCCGCGGTCATCAACTGCGCCAGCGTCAGCGTGCCGTCGGCTCCGCCGGCCAGACGCTCGAAGGTCGCGCCCGCGTCGCCCTCGGGGACGCCGATGGCCGCCACGACCGCCGCGAACTCGTCCCTGCTGACCAGCCCGTCGCCGTCGCGGTCGGCGAAGTGGAAGCCGGCTTCGTAGAGCGGGCCTATCAGCGTGTCGAAGTTGTCGCTCACGTGTCGCACGGCCTGGCGGAACTCGGACTTGTCGATCCGGCCGTCCCCGTCGGTGTCGGCCGTCGCGCGCAGCGCATGCCAGTAGTTCAGCATCTCGTCGGAATACCTCTGGCCCTTCGCCGCGGCGCGCTCCTCACCGAACGAGGCCCGCACGCGCTCGGCCATCAACACGAAGTCGTCCTCCGCGATCACGCCGTCGCCATTGACGTCCAACAGCGAGAAAAGCCGTTCGTACTTCTGGTCCAGCAGGGCCCCCATAACGCTCCTCCACCCCTTCGGTTCGGATATTCCGCCACACCATGAATTTTCCCCGTGCATAGGCGGGAGCAACCCCACTCGATCGAGTGAATCGGCGCCTCCAGAAATCCCGCGGGACGAATTGCGGCGCCTACCGGACGACCGGGGCCGGGCGTGGCGACGCCGCGGCACGGCGAAACCGCCCCGGCACGGGCTCGGCGCCGCGGAACGACAATCCGCTCGACCAGGACGGCCGGCGGAAGGGACCCTGGGGGCATGGAGTTCCTCTGCTACCACCGCGATCGGCCCGGTTCCCTCACGCTGCGCGACGAGTTGACCGAAGCGCACTGGTCCTACATGGACCGGTACGCCAAGGAGCTGATCGCGCGCGGCCCGACGCTCGCCGACGACGGTGACACCCCCACCGGCAGCGTGCACATCGTCGACCTGCCCGATGTCGCCGCCGCCCGCGCGTTCGCCTTCGACGAGCCCAACTACCAGGCCGGCGTCTACCGTGATGTGCTCCTGCGCCGATGGCGCAACACGCTCGGGCGCACCATGTGGGACTTCCCCGGCGGCCGCACCGGCGGCAACCGCTACCTGGTGATCGGCCTCGGCGCCGGCGAAGCCGCCGACCTCACCGCGCCGACCGACCGGCACGAACTGATCGCCTACGGGCCGCTGTTGTCCGACGACGGCGCCGGTTGGCTGGGCACCGCCGCGCTGCTGCGGGCGCCGGACCCGGCGACGGCACGCACCGTCCTCACCGCCGGCCGGTACGCCGACGTCGAGGTCCATGACTGGCAGTTCGGCGGCCGCCCCTCGTGAACCGAGCCGACCTCCGGGCGTCGCGCCCCGGCCGCCGCTGACCGACAGCGTCCCGGTCCCCGCTGACCGACAGCGGCCGGTCGCCGCCCTGCCCCCTGCCGCCCTGCCCTACACTTCCGGGCGTCGGTCGCGCGCCCGAGGACGTCCCAGGAACGTCCAGGGGACTCCTGAGGACGTCCTGGGGACGGCGACCCGCCGGCCGACGGGGGCACGCGGACCACCCGGGGGGAAAGTCATGCGCAAGGCACGTCAGGTGGGGACGCTCGCGGTGGGGATGGCCGCGCTGGCCGTCGCCGTCACGAGCTGCGGGAACCAGAGCGGGGACGACGGCACCGGAAGCACGGGGACGCCGCCGACGACGGCCCCGCGGGTGTCCGCGGCAGCGACGTTGGAGCCCGACGGCACCGTGCCGTGGGTGGACGAACCGGCGACGGACGCCGACTTCAGGGCGCCCAGCGCAGCCCCCGCACCCGTCACCGGGCCGACCTGCCACACCTCCCAACTGACCGGCGCCCTCACCCGATGGATTCACAAGAGCACCAACGGCGAGGTGAACGACCCGATCATGGACGCCTCGTTGTTCGGCTACGCGGTGCTGACCAACACCTCGCACACCGCGTGCAAGCTGCAAGGCATCCCGAAACTGCGGCTGGCGGTGGGCGGTACCACGGTCCCGCTCCCGCACAGCGGTTCACGATCCCGCCCGGCGGTCGGACTGCCGCCGGGCGGCAAGGCGAACTTCCGCATCGACTGGGGCGGCCCCTACTGCCCCACGCAGCACGGCACTTACACCCTCGACGCCGATCTGCCCGGCGCGGGCGACGTCGCGGTGCGGCTGATGGACCAGACCGTGCCGGGGTGCGTCCACGACGACCTGCACCCCCAGGTCACCTCGTTCCTTTCGCCGGGACCGCTCTCCGACGGCGACGGAAACACGGACCCGCGCCCCGCCACCTCCACGCTGAGCACGCTCACCGCGCGCGCCACGGACGTGCCGAGGAGCGTACGGCTCGGCCGACCGGTCGACTTCACCGTCACGCTCACCAACCCCACCGGCAAAGCCGTGTCGTTGGCCGGGCGCCCGGGCTTCACCCTGGAGGTCCTGTGCACGGGCACGCAGGGGCGCGAGGGACTGAACAACGGCGGCAAGTCGTACCTGCTCAACAACCGTGCCGTGCACAGCGTTCCCGCCCACGGCTCGGTCCGGTTCGCCGTCCGGGCGACCATCCCGCAGGCGTCGTCCTTCCCCGGCCCGAACCTGTACGTCAACTGGCGCATGCTCACGAGGGGGTTGCCGAGCGGCCTGCCCTTCGTGTCGCTCACGCTCCCCACCGGAGGATGAGTCAACTCACCTCGCAACCCGCACCCGTTCGATGCGTCGGCCTGGCGCGGCGGGTCATGCCCGCCGACCGCGCAGAGCCACCAGTTCGGCCAGCTCGCCGTCGCTCAGCTCGCTGAACGCCGCCTCGCCCGATCCCAGTACGGCGTCGGCGAGTGCACGCTTCTGCCGCAGCAGTCCGGCCACCCGCTCCTCCACCGTGCCCCCGGCGACCAGCTTGTGGACCTGCACCGGCTGGGTCTGCCCGATCCGGTAGGCCCGGTCGGTGGCCTGGTCCTCCACCGCCGGGTTCCACCAGCGGTCGTAGTGGACGACGTGCCCGGCGCGGGTGAGGTTCAGACCCGTGCCGGCGGCCTTCAGGGACAGCAGGAAGACCTTCGTGCCGCCCGACTGGAAGGCGTCCACCATCTGCTCACGCCGTCGGACCGGGGTGCCGCCGTGCAGGAGCAGGCTCGGCACGCCGCGTTGGGCGAGATGGCGCTCGATCAGCCGGGCCATGGCCACGTACTGCGTGAAGACCAGTACCGACCCGTCCTCGGCGAGCACGGCGTCCAGGAGTTCGTCCAGCAGCGCCAACTTCCCCGACCGGCCGGGCAGTTTCGCGCCGTCCGGCTCCTTCAGGTACTGCGCCGGGTGGTTGCACACCTGCTTCAGACCGGTGAGGAGCTTCATCACCAGCCCGCGCCGGGCCATGCCGTCGGCGCCCTCGATCTCGGCCATCAACTCCCGCACCAGGGAGCCGTACAGCGCGACCTGTTCCCTCGTGAGCGACACCGGCTGGTCCGTCTCGGTCTTCGGCGGCAGCTCCGGAGCGATACCGGGATCGGACTTGCGCCGCCGGAGCAGGAACGGTCCTACCAGCGAGGCCAGTTGGGCCGCGGCCTGCGCGTCGTGGTCGCCCTCGACGGCCCGGGCGTAGCGGTCGCGGAACGAGCCGAGGGTGCCCAGCAGTCCGGGCGTGGTCCAGTCGAGCAGCGCCCACAGCTCGGACAGGTTGTTCTCGACCGGGGTGCCGGTCAGCGCGACCCGGCCGCGCGACGGGATGCGGCGCAGCGCGCGGGCGGTGTGCGCGTGCGGGTTCTTGACGTGCTGGGCCTCGTCGGCGACCAGCAGTGACCAGGGCCGCTCGGCGAGGAGTTCGGCGTCGCGGCGCATCGTGCCGTACGTGGTCAGCACGAAAGCGTCGTCATCAAGGCCGGCCAGTTCGCGGCCGGGTCCGTGGAAGCGGCGTACGGGCACGGTCGGCGCGAACCGGCGGATCTCCCGCTCCCAGTTGCCCAGCAGGGACGCCGGACAGACCACCAGGGTGGGGCCCGCGGTGGCCTTCCGCTCCTGACGGCGCAGGTGGAGGGCGATCAGCGTCACGGTCTTGCCCAGGCCCATGTCGTCCGCCAGGCACGCGCCCAGACCGAGCGAGGTCATCCGGTGCAGCCAGTTCAGGCCGCGCAGTTGATAGCCGCGCAGGGTCGCTGCGAGCGCCTTCGGCGGGCGGTGCGGCTCCCGCGCGGCACGCGCCTCGGGGTCGGCGATCCGCGCGCGCAGCTCTTCCAGCAGGGCACCCGCGGCGACCGGGACCCGTTCCCCGTCCACCTCCACGTGGCCGGTCAGCGCCGCGCCCAGCGCCTCGATCGGCGTCAGCGACGGCCCCCCGGCCCGGGCCGCGGTCCGCAGGCGCCGCACCAACTCCCGGTCCACCAGCACCCATTGGCCGCGCAGCCGGACGACCGGGCGGTGCGCGCGGACCAGCCGATCCACCTCGTCCGCGGTCAGTTCCTCGCCCCCGAGGGCGACCCGCCAGCGGAAGTCCAGCAGCCCGTCGGAGGTCAGGAAGGACGCGGCCGAAGAGGTCGTGCTCCGGGGGCGGTCGCCGGACGGCTCCAGGACGCCCGTCGCCGTCAGCCGTCGGACCAGGTCCCCGGGCCAGTGCACCGCCACGCCCGCTGCCGCGAGACGCTCGGCGGTACGGCCCAGCAGGTCGCGGGCATCGTCGTCGCACAGGTCGAGTCCGGTGGGAGCGGTGGACCCCGACAGCCCAGCGAGCGGCGGCCATACGCGCGCCGCGCGCCGCAGCGCGAGCCGGGTGTCCGCCCGGGCCCGCACGCCGAAGAGTTCGGGCGCCGCGGCCGTCCCCGCCCAGAGGTCGGCGGCGTCCGTGAGCACCGACGGGTCCGCCAGGCTGTGTAGTTGGACGACGGCCCGGAAGGAGCCGGCGCCGGGCCCCTCGTCGTCCTCGACGCGTCCCGGGGCTCCGGC
The DNA here is from genome assembly GCF_040702025.1 of Streptomyces sp. NPDC088194. Classification (NCBI taxonomy): domain Bacteria; kingdom Bacillati; phylum Actinomycetota; class Actinomycetes; order Kitasatosporales; family Streptomycetaceae; genus Streptomyces; species Streptomyces sp. NPDC088194. The sequence goes on from NZ_JBFBIV010000092.1 coordinate 9,151, forward strand.
CTCGCCCAACCCGCCTGTATGCCTTCGCTCTTGGCCGCTCGGACTCTCGCCGGAGAGGCCGCCGGCGACAACCTCCAGCCGCAGCGACACCCGAAGGGCCGCCTCGCGTGCGCGAGCAGCCCCGTCGGCCTCCTCGTCCTCAACGGCCGCCGCCCCGGCGCCCTTCGCCACCTCTACGGCCGGGGTGCCCCGCTCCGGCGCCGGGCACGCCTTTCGCACAGACGCAGCCGCCGCGAACGGCGACCCGCCCGCCACGTGCCGGGCAGCCGGCGTACGCGTCAGCGCGTCGGCCACGGCGTCCAGGAACGCCCGCAGCGTCGCCTCGGCAGACGGAAGCGCGAGCGGCGAGCCACCCGACACCGGTACGGCGCGCGCCTCGGGCGGCATGGCGGCGGCGAGGGCACCCAACCGGTCCTCGTCCGCGCCGTCCAGCGGGCCGACCCGCCACACGTCGAAGCCCGCCGGCGACCGCTCCGACCGCGACCGCCCCCGCGCCAGCAGGCTCAGTCCCAGCGTGGCCGCGGCCCCCCAGAACGCCATGCCCGCCGACGCCCGCCCGCTCGCGCCCAGCGCCCGGCAGCGGGTCAGCAGCGGTACGGCGTCGGCCACCGTCACGCTCACGACTCCCGCCCGCACCGCCGGCTCCGCGCTCCCGGGCTCCCCCGCCGGTCGGACCAGCGTGTGCCACTCCGGCTCGACGCCCAGATCCGGCGGCCGACCGGCTGGCGTCCAGAAGGCCACGCGCCCCCGCCGGGGCGGATCGGCGGGAAGGAACATCGCCTCCCCTACGGCCAGTTCCGGCAGCGCCCCGAACAGCCGCGCACGCTCCACCGCGACCGGCTCGGCCACCTCCTCGGCACCGGCCGGCCCCGCGGGGGCGCCCGCATCCACGCCCACCGCCCAACGCCCTGACACTCGCACCACCCTCGAAGCCCGCCCGTCCCCTCGCCTACCAGATCGCCGCCCGACGCCCCCAGCCACGGCCGGCACACCGCCGTCCCCATCCCCGCACGTCCAGGCTATCCACCAGCACGGACATCCCTGCCGCAGCGGCATCCCGCGAGCGCCGTACAGCCCGCGCCCGCAGCAGCCCCGCAGCCCGTACCCATACCCGTACCCGTACCCCCTTACCCGGTACCGGCCGTGCTTCCGGGCCACCCCGAGGCCCGTACGCGCCGCCCGCACTCGCCGCCCGTACGCCCCGCGTGGCCGCCCCGACCCCTCGGACCTCGACCTCGCACCCCTCACCAGCCCCGCAGCACCTCGCATGCGGTACACCTGAGAGCAGGCACAGTACGGGAGGGGGCCGCGTGAAACAGGCGGCGACAGGAACGTTGACAGGTCTGGCGGTCGGAGACGCCATGGGCTTTCCGACGGAGTTCAACACGATGGCGCAGATCGAAGCGAAGTGCGGCCCTTGGCGCACGATGCCGCTGCCGCTCTCCTCGGGTCGGGCCTACGTCACCGACGACACGCAGATGACGCTCGCCCTCGGCGAGGGGCTGATCGAAGCACTGTCCGAAGGGCCGCTGACGGCAGCCGGGTTGGAGCCGCCGGTTCGGGCGCGCTTCGTCGAGTGGTGCTTCTCGCCGGAGAACAACCGCGCGCCGGGGACGACTTGCCTGCGCGCCTGCGAGGCGCTGAGCCGGGGCGGCACCTGGCAGGCCGCCAGCGAGATCGGCTCCAAGGGGTGCGGGGCGAACATGCGGGTCGCACCGCTCGGCCTGATCCCAGGGCTGGACCGCCAACAGCGCTCCGGCGCTTCCCAGTTGCAGTCCGCGCTCACCCACGGCCATCCGACCGCGCTGGCCGCGAGCGACCTGACCGCGCACGCCGTCCAGCTGCTCGCCGAGGGCACCCGGACCGCCGAACTGCTCTCCGAGCTGCGCGCGTACGCCCATGACAGCCGCGGCCACTACCCCGCCGACTGGCTCGGCGACCTCGCCGACCGCGCGCACGACGCCGACCCCGTGTCCTTCGCGGCCCGCGGCTGGGACGAGTGCCTGGCCGTACTGGACCGCGTCGAGCGTGCGCTGCGCTCCCCCGATCCCGAGACCGACCCGTGCGCGGCCACCGGCGCCGGGTGGATCGCCGAGGAGGCGCTCGCCACCGCGCTGTACTGCTTCCTGCTCTTCCCCGACGACCCGCCCGCGGCGGTCCGGCGGGCCGCGTACTCCTCCGGCGACTCCGACTCGATCGCGGCCCTGGCCGGGGCGTTCGCCGGCGCCCACCACGGCGCCGGTGCCTGGCCGGCACCGTGGGTGGACGCCATCGAATACCGCGAACGCCTGCTGGCCCTGGGCGCCGCCTGGGACGTCTGACCCGACGGTGAGCGGCGCCCTGGGCGGCCGGTTCTACAGGCTGCGCTCGAGGCGCTCGGCCATCAGCTTCACGAAGCGCGCGGGGTCGGCGAGTTCGCCGCCCTCGGCCAGCAGCGCCATGGAGTGGACGAGTTCGGCCGTCTCCTGGAGTGCGGGGTCGTCCTGGCGCTCACCGTGCGCCCGGTTGAGGCCGACGACCAGGGGGTGCTTCGCGTTGAGTTCGAGGATGCGCTTGACGCGGGGCAGCTCCTGGCCCATGGCCCGGTAGATGTTCTCCAGGGCCGGTGTCACGTCGTTGGTGTCGGAGACGATGCAGGCGGGCGAGACGGTGAGGCGGGAGGAGAGCCGTACTTCCTTGACCTCGTCGGCCAGTCGCGCCGTCATCCAGGTGAGCAGGCCGGCGAACTCCTCCTGCTGCTTCTCGCGTTCGGTGCCGGCCTCCGCCTTCTCCTCGTCGGTGCCGAGGTCGACCTCGCCCTTGGCGACCGAGCGGAACTGCCGCCCGTCGAACTCGGGCACGGAGTCCACCCACACCTCGTCGACGGGGTCGGTGAGCAGCAGCACCTCGATCCCCTTGGCCTGGAAGGCTTCCATGTGGGGCGAGTTCTCGACGGCCTGCCGGGACTCGCCGGTCACGTAGAAGATGTGCTCCTGGCCGTCCTTCATGCGCTCCACGTACTGCGCCAGGGTGGTCAGTTGGTCCTTGTCGTGGGTCGTGGCGAAGGAGGACGCGCCGAGGATCGCGTCGCGGTTCTCGACGTCACCGAGCAGCCCCTCCTTCAGCACGCGCCCGAACTCCCGCCAGAAGGTGGCATACCGCTCCGGCGAGGAGGACATCATGTCCTTCACCGTCGACAGCACCTTCTTGGCCAGGCGGCGGTGGATCAACTGGATCTGGCGGTCCTGCTGGAGGATCTCGCGCGACACGTTGAGCGACAGGTCCTGCGCGTCCACGACGCCCTTGACGAACCGCAGATACGGCGGCATCAGCTCTTCGCAGTCGTCCATGATGAACACGCGCTTCACGTAGAGCTGCACACCGCGCTGGTAGCCCTGCATGAAGAGGTCCTGCGGGGCGTGCGCGGGAATGAACAGCAGCGCCTGGTACTCGAAAGTGCCCTCCGCCTGGAGGCGGATGACCTCCAGCGGGTCGGTCCAGTCGTGGCTGATGTGCTTGTACAGCTCGTGGTACTCGTCGTCGGTGACCTCGTCGCGCGACCGGGCCCACAGCGCCTTCATCGAGTTGAGCACCTCGGGCTCGGCCGCCTCCGCGACGTCGCCTTCCGCGCCGGCCTCCGCGCCGGCCTCCGCGCCGCCACTCTCGGCATCCGTCTCAGCCGCGGACGGCACCGGCGGCACCTGCGGCGCGGCCATCCTGATCGGCCAGGTGATGAAGTCCGAGTACCGCTTGACGATTTCGCGGATCTTCCACGTCGAGGTGTAGTCGTGCAGCTGGTCCTCGGAGTCCTCCGGCTTGAGCCGCAGCAGGATCGAGGTGCCCTGCGGAGCGTCGTCGACGCTCTCCACGGTGTACGTGCCCTCGCCGTTCGACGTCCAGCGGGTGCCCTGGCTCTCGCCCGCCCGCCGGGTCAGCAGCGTCACCTCGTCGGCCACCATGAAGCTGGCGTAGAAGCCGACGCCGAACTGGCCGATCAGGCCCTCCGTCGCCGCGGTGTCCTGGGCGTCCTTCAGCTCCCGCAGGAACTTCGCGGTCCCCGAGTTCGCGATGGTGCCGATGAGTTGGACCACCTCGTCGCGCGACATCCCGATGCCGTTGTCCCGCACGGTCAGCGTGCGGGCCTCCGGGTCGGCTTCGAGGGCGATGTGCAGGTCGGAGACGTCCACGCCGAGGGAGTCGTCGCGGAGGGCTTCGAGCCGCAGCTTGTCGAGCGCGTCGGAGGCGTTGGAGACGAGTTCCCGCAGGAACACGTCCTTGTTGGAGTAGATCGAGTGGATCATCAACTGGAGAAGCTGGCGCGCTTCCACCTGGAACTCGAACGTCTCTGTCGGCATTGTCCGTTGGTCCTTCGCAGATCACCGGGTGACGGGTACTGACCGAAGCACTCTAGATCAGCCGCTCCGCCCGCAGCCCGCGGTCCGGCCAACAGCCCCGCAGGCCGGGTGCCTGCGGGGCCGTCGGTCGGGCCGGACCACCGGTCAGGCGCGGGCGCCGATCTGGGCCCGCCGCTTGGTGGTTGCCGGTGCGCCTCCGGGGAGGGCGGGGGCGAGGTAGTGGTCGAGGGACAGGGGGCCGGGGCCGGCGAACACGATGAGCAGAAGGGTCCAGCAGAACAGGACCGCCGGTTCGCCGCCGTTCTGGATCGGCAGCAGTGCGTGGTGCTGGTGGATGTCGAAGTAGGCGAAGGCCATGGAGCCGGAGCCGACCAGGGCCGCCACGCGGGTCGCCAGGCCGGTCAGGACCAGTGCCCCACCGACGAGTTGGATGACGGCCGCGTAGCCGCCCGGCCAGCTGTCCGCGGCGATCCGGTGGTCGCCGAGCGTCCCGAACAGCGACGCGACACCGTGGCAGAGGAAGAGCAGTCCGACCACGGCACGGAACAGACTGAGCGCGTACGGCCGAGCCTCGTCGAGCCGGGCGACCGGCCCCGGCACCGAGGCCGAGGCCGAGGCCGCGCTCGGTTCACGAGCGGCCGCGGACCGGGCCCGGCTCACGTGTAGATCCCGAACTCGTAGAGCGAGTAGCCGTATCCGGTGCCCCGCTGCGTGCCCTGGACCCGGACGTACCGGCCGGTGCCGTTCACGTCGATGTCATCGACGTTGCCGTCCCCGTCGGTGACGGACTTCACCGTCGTCCAGTTGGTGCCGTCCTCCGACGTCTGGATGTCGTACGCCTTGCCGTACGCCGCCTCCCAGTAGAGCTGCACGTGCTTGAACGTGGTGCTCTGGCCGAGGTCGACCTGGAGCCACTGCGGGTCGCTCCAGTCGCTCGACCAGCGGGTGCCGTTGTTGCCGTCCACCGCGTCGCCCGCGGTGCACGGGCAGCCGCCGGTCGGGTCGGTCTGGTACGAGGACGCGGTGGCGGGCTTGTTGAGCGCCACGTTGGTGCCGTCCACCTTCGGGGGCACCACCTTCAGCGACTTGGAGCCGTAGCTCACGTTGCCGTGGTTGTCGGTGGCCTTGACGTACACCTTCCAGACGCCCGGCTTGTCGGGGGCCTTCGTGGTGATCGTGTCGCCGTTGACGGTGGAGTCGGCCGGGGTGAGCGCGCCGTTGTTGTCGACGTAGATGCTGCTGTAGAGCACCTGGTAGCTGATCGGGTCGTTCTCGGGGTCCGTGGTGTGGGTGGTGATGGTCACGTTCCCGCCGGTGGGCACACCGTCGGTGGCGCCGCTGACCGTCATGTCGGAGACCAGCGGGGGCTGGTTGTCGCCCGAGGTGTCACCGCCGTACGCCCGCTTCACGGCGTAGTACGAGGGGCGCTTGAGGCCGTCGGGCACCAGGTTGAACCAGATGCCGCCGAAGTCATCCTCGTTGCCGTAGTGGAAGAGGGTGGCGCCGAGGGCGACGCCCTGGTGGCTGGTGATGCAGTTCCAGGCGCTGGTGTAGCCGTCGGCCTTCTGCTGGTCGGTCGGCTCGTCGGGCACGCCGTTGGCGTCGTTGGGCACCTCCCACGACCCGGCCGGGCCGCCTTCGGTGACGATGTACGGCTTGTCGTAACCGCCCGCCTCCCAGTCGGACTTGACGTTGCAGACGTCCTTGTAGGAGTTGACCGCGTACAGGTCGAGGTCCGGCGCGTCCCGCTTGTAGTACGGCCAGGCGCCGGTCCACGCGTCGGTGGAGGTCACCGGGTGGTTCGGGTCGACGGAGTGGATCTTCTGCGCGATCTGGTTGACGAAGGTGACGTACGCGTCGCGCTGCTGCTCCAACGCGTCGCCGCTGTAGCAGTTCTGGAGCCCGAGCACCGACTCGTTGCCGACGTCCCACATCAGCACGCCCGGGTTGTCCTTGTAGGTCTCCACCCACTTGGGGAACTCGGTGAGCATGTCGTTCTTGTAGGTGTCGTCGGTCAGGTAGTTGACGCAGCCGCCGGCGCCGGGGCCGCCGCCGGGCTGGAGCCAGAACCCGGCGATCACCTTGATGCCGTTGGCCGCCGCGGCGTCGAACAGCGGCGCGCTGGTCGCGTCGGTGCCCCAGGTGCGGACCGTGTTGACGCCCATCTTGGCCAGGTCCGGCATGTCCTGTGCCGCGTCGGTCGCCGCCGGCCCCCAGGTGAGTCCCTTCACCTCGTAAGGGGCGCCATCCACGGTGAGCTGCCAATTACCCTGCGAGCCGGTCACCTTGACCACGCTTCCCGCCGCGTGCGCGGCCGGCGCCTGGATCACGGCGAGTCCCGCGACGGCGAGAGCGGTCGCCGCGAGTGGGGCGACGGCGCGACGCGCCCGTCCCTTCCTGAAAGGTCGCTGCATGTCTTCCTCCTTGGTGCGGATGGGCCCGGTCACGGGTGGCTCACGAGGTAAGTGAGGTCGGATTCGGTGCTGTTGACGGGATGGCCGGTGGTGTTGAGGACGTGGCCGAACGGCCCGACACCGGCGAGCGCCGCACGGCGCGACGGCCGGGAGGAGACGGGCGAGGCCCGAGGAGGTCGAGGAGCAGGAGGAGGAGCGGGCGGGTCGAGGGACGTGGGGGGTTGATGCGAGGAGCGTGTGGGGGTGTGCATGGATCACCTGTGGTGTTGGGGGGACAGGCTGGAACTTGGAGAGCGCTCTCCCGGGGGGTCCGAAGAGACCCGCCCGGGAGAGACCCGCGGACGGGTTACTGGATCAACTCGTAGTTGCTGTCGAGCACGGCACCCTTGTCGGGCTGGCTCTGGTCATAGCCGTGGTCGTCGCACTGGAGGCCGCCGTTGATGCAGTGGGTGACCATGGCGGACAGCGTCGCGTCGTCCCAGTCCGCGAAGAAGTCGTAGTGGAACGAGAAGCCGGCTCCACTGGACAGGTGGACCTGGGACATGTCGCCGTTGACCGGGAAGGCCATCTTGAACTCGATCATCGGCAGCGCGACCGGGTGGTCGGCCGGGCAGACGTTCTCGTTGTCGCCCGTCGCGATCGGATACGCCATGTGGCTCTGGTGGTCCGGCGTGTCGAGGTGGATGCCGTCCCAGCAGCTCGGCGCCTGCAAGCGGATGTTCAGCTGCACGTCAGGGGTGTTCGGGCAGGAGACCGGGATGTCGAAGTTCCCGTAGCTGTCCCCGCACTCCCAACCTTCCACCGTGCCCTTGAGGTTCTTGAACTGGTCCTCGGTCTGCATCGGGTTGCCGACCACGAACCGCAGCCCCTTGGGGAACGGCCGGACGCTGGTGTAGTCGTTCACGCCCGACTTGTAGTAGATCGTCTGCGGGCCGATCGGCAGGATCTTCTGGTCGCCGTTGAACAGGCTCGGCATCCAGTACGCCGACTTGTCGCCGGGCGCGTTGCACGTCGTGCCGCTCGCCGCGTCCAGGGACGCGGTGGTCGAGTCGGCGTTGGTGCTGACGTTGCCCATGAACGTGTGGTCGTGCGACTTGCCCGGCTGCCCGGGGAAGACGATCGGGTCGTCCGGCAGCGTGTGGGACGGCGCGCACTTCGCCTGGAACTCGTGGAAGTACGCGTGCGGCGGGTCGTACGTCGACGGCGTCACGCCGGTGACCGGCGGGTCGGCCATGATGTAGCCGTCGCCGTCGGGGTCGTCACCCGACGTCTTGGTCGACACCGGCATGTTCATCGGCATCGCCTGGCTGCCCTGCTTGGCCGAAACCGCGTGCGCGGCACTCGCCGTGCCGTGCGACGACGGTGCGGCGGAAGCGTTTCCGGTGAGTGCCACCGCGCCGCCGACCGCGGTCAGCGCGAGGGCGATGAGCAGCCCTGGAAGTTTTCTCGACCTGTGTGCCACGGAGACCTCCTCGTTCTCGTGGCTCCGGCGAATATCGCGTGGCGGCCGTTCCGCCTCCGGGGTTCCGCTTCCGGGGCGCACGCGGTTCGGCCGCCAGGCCGCGGAGAGTTCGGAGAGCGCTCTCCCGCGTCACGGCATGTTGCGCTCCTGGTTCAGGAGTGTCAACAGTTCTTGAAGTGGGCGCAGGGCGGCGCACCTCCGTGCAAGGGCGCCGGAACCGGGCTGGCCTGGTGCTTCACAGGTCATGGTGATTCCGTGAAGAATGTGAAGAGAAGGTGAACGACCCGATGCTCGGCGTGGTTCCGGTACTTGGTGGCCGTGGGACGGAAGGGGTTGCCGGGGCGTGGAGTTGCGCTGCCGCCGCGGGCGGACGGGCCCGGCGACGCCGCGTCCGGGCGGAGAGAGGGCTCGCTTGAACGGCTGACGGCCGGCCGCGAACGGGGTGACGCCCGGCCGCGAACGGGGTATCGCCCGGCCGTGAACGGGCCCACGCCGATGCCGCGTTGGAGAGGCGGCTCGCGCCCGCCCCGCCGAGGGGGCCGCGCCACGGGGACGTGCGCGTACGACGGCCGCTTCCCGCGGAGGAGGCGCCCGGCGATCCTTCGCGTGGAAGCGCCGGATCGCATACGACCGCGCCGCGCGCTACTCCACCGCGGTGGTCACCGCCAAGGCGGCGTCCCGTACGTCGGGGTCGGGGTGGCGGCGGAGCGCACGCAGGCGGGTGCGCCAGTCGTCGGTCCAGCCGGTACGCCCGCCGAGCGCCTCGGTGAGCGCCACGGCGAACTGCCCTGCCGCATGCCCGGGTTCGGCGCCGGCGAGCCGGTCCACCGCGGCCAGCAGGGTGAGCGGGTCGCCAGGGCGCCGGGCCGTGCTGAGGCGGGCGCGCAGGACGCCCGCGGTGCGCACGGCCAACACCGGGCGGCCGGCGTGCAGTGCCGCGAGGTCTTCCAGCGCGCCGATCACAGCGGCCGGCGGCTCGGCGTCGAGGTCGAGCGAGACGGCGGCGAGCCGCACGCCGAACGCCACGAAGTCCGGTTCCGCGCAGAGCATGTCGGCGGCACGCCGGGCCGCGGCGCGGGTGGCCGGGTCGCCGCGGCCCAGCACGTTCGTCGACAGCCGCGTGGTCAGGTGGCCGATCCGCTGCCGGGCCGGCCGGTCCCGTTCGCCCGCCGCGTCCTCTTCCCGTTCCGCGGCGTGCCCGTCGTCGGAGATGAGGCGGGTGAAGGCGTCCAGCAGCGCGGGCGCGCCGCCCGGGTCGGAGGCGAGCGCGACGAGCCCGTCGGAGGCGGCGCGCCAGGTCGTTCGGTTGGTGAGGTCGGTCGTCGCCGCGACCAGGATCGGAGCGGCCTCGGGGTACCACGGCGCCCATGTGCCGATCAGGCCGGTCGCGGTGTCGCCGGTCTCCGCGTCGGCGGACTCCCGTATCCGCGCCACCAGCCGCGCGTAGCGGGCGCGTTCGCCGGACAGCAGCTCGAAGGGCTTGGTGCGCAGGACCGCGGCCTGGGTGGCGGGCGGACCGGCGGCGGCGTCTTCGAGCAGTTCCCAGGCGACCGGGGAGCGCAGCAGCCGCGTCGCCGCGAGGGGCACGCAGGCGGCCCGTACGTCCGGGTGCTGCCCGGGCAGGTGGTAGGCCGCGCTGACGACGGCGACGGCGGTGCCGACCGGCAGGCGGTCGGCGGCCAGCCGGACCAGTTCCTTGCGGCTGGTGACCTTGGCCGCGGGTGGGGGCGTTCCGTCGGCCGCGGGCAACAGCGCGGCACGCAGGGCGACTTCCAGCGCGGACGGGGTGGTGAACCGCGCGGCGCGCCCGGCGGAGTACAGCGCGACCCGGGCGCGGTCGTCGGCGGCGTGCGCGAGCAGGATCGGGAGCGCTTCGGCGGGCCGGTCGGTCCAGCCGAGGGCTCCGAGTGCGGCCTCGGCGAGGACGGTGTCGGAGGAGTCGAGGTAGCGGCTGACGACCTGCAGCCCGACGTCAGGCAGTGAGGCCACGACGCGGATATGGTCGGCCCGTTCGTGCGGTGGCAGCGAGGCGTCGGCCGCCGCCTTCGCCAACAGGCTTGCGGCAGCGGACTGCTGGCGCGGCAGCCACCTGCCCGCGCCGTCCGTGGGCGGCAACCAGCGCGCACCGGCGGTGAGGAAGCGCCCGTATGGCGGCCGTTCTCCCAGGAGCGCGTCGAGCAGGTCGGTGCGGCGGTGGGTGAGGACGCGCAGGATCGGGTGGAGAACGGCGGCCGAGGGTTCGAGTTCCAGCACCCGGACGGCCCGCTCGCTCCTGGTCCTGGGGGCGTCCAGCCACAGGTCGACCGCGGTGCGCACCGTGGCGTCGTTCCCGAACTGCACTGCCTGCCACAGGAGTTCCTGTAGCTCCGGCATGCGGTGGGCCCGGCGGCCGAGCGCCCGCGCCAGCGCGAAGGTCAGCGAGTGGTCGACCTTGTCCGCGCCGGCCGCCAGCCACGGCCGCAGCGCCTCGAAGACCTGGAACTCCTGCCCGCGGCGCAGCACGGAGTCCAGCCGGCCCAGGTCGGCGCCGCCGGTGTCGCCCGCCAGCCGGGTGAGCGTCGTCAACGCGAAGGCGACCAGGGGCTGTTCGCCGCCGGCCGCGTGCTCCCGCAGCAAGGCGAGGGCCAGCCGGGACAGCGCGCCTCGGGTGCCGGCCGAACTGTCGCGGGCCGTCACGGCGTCGGCCGTGATCCGGTCGAGGGCGGCCGCGTCCGCCCCCGAGAACAGCCGCGGCGGGACCTCGGCGAGCGCGACAAGCGCGGGAGTGCGCACCGGTTCCTGCTCGTTGCGCAACCGCCCCAGTTCGCGGACGAGTTCGGCGACGGCCGCGGGGTCGGCCGACCTGGCGGCGTTCCGTACCAGCAGCGGGTACGCCTGCGCGCGGTCCTCGGCCGCGGGGCGGCGGGTGGCGGCCAGCAGCCGAGGACGGGCCTCGGCGACCGGGAGGTGGGTGACGACGGACAGCACGACGGCCCAGGGCGCCCCGCGCCGTTCGAGCTGTTCGGCCATCCGCCGCGCCTCGGACTGGGCGCGGCGGCGCGGAAGTACGTCGAGCAGGGCGTCGGACAGGCCGGTGCGGGTGAGGTCCTGGCCGGCGGTGGCGGCGTCGTAGCAGGCTTCCCGCCGGGACGGCGGCAGCGCGTGCAGCAGCAGGGCGAGGTGGCCGGGGGTGTGGCTCCAGGCCCGGCCGAGGTCGGCCAGTTCGGGCGGGTCGAGCCGGGCGACGCGGGCCAGGGCGGTGCTGGAGAGCAGGTCACGGGCGGGGATGGTGCCGCGCCGGGGTGCGGTGATCAGCCGGAGGGTGCGGCGGGGCGCCGCCCTGGCCAGCCACCCGAGGATGTTCCGGACCGGGAGAGGCAGTTGGGGTGGGCAGTGCGCTTCGAGCAGGTCGAGGACGCGCAGCGGCCGGGCCTCGGCCACCGCCGGGAAGACGTCGGCGTTGCGCGCCCACCACTGGGTGCGGGACTGCCGTGGCAGCTCGGCGAGTTGGCGGCTGACCTCGGCCAGCACCTGGTCGGGGTGGCTGCGTCCGAGCGCCCGCCAGTTCGCCACGGCGGGGAAGAGCTCGGGCAGCAGCCGCTCCACCGTCGCGGGCTCGCAGCCGGGAAGCAGCCGTGCCGCCTCCTCGTCGCCCCACAACTCCCGTACCGACGGCAGCAGACGCTCGGCGAGGGCGGTCCGGCCGCTCGCCACCACCACCGAGGCAAGCTGCCGTCGTGCGACCTGGGGTGCGTCGTGCATCGCCCGTTCCAGAGGCGTGTCGCTCACCGGCAGGCGGCGCGCCGCCTTCACCGCGTGCTTGCGCACCGCCGCGTCCGGGTCGGTGAGACGGGCCGCCAGGAATCCCACGTCCTGCCCGATCACCGCCGCGGCTCCGGCGAGCCGGCGCCCGTAGTGGCCCCGGCTGTCCAACTCGGCCAGCTCGGCGCGCAGATCGGACGTCCGGGCCGGGTCCGAGCCTGCTTGCCGCCGTCGTACCCACGCGGCCAGCTCCCGCGTGCGCTCGCCGTACGGCAACGGGTCGAGGGTGGCGAGCAGTTCGTCGACGGCGGCGCGTACCGGCCAGGCGGATGCGTTCGGCATGCCCCCATCCTCCAGCTCCGGTACGGGGTTTCGTACAGGTTTTCGCCCGCGGGTACGGGTGGCGGGCGAGGTGCCTGAACGGGGTCAGTCCGGGGCCAGTCCGGGGCCGGTCCGGGGCCGGTCCGGGGGCGGCCGGGTGCGGCCGGGGGCGGCTGATCAGGTCCGGCCGGGCGGGGCCCAGCGGGCCGGACCTCAGAGGGACAGGACTCAGAGGACCGGGGTGAGGGTGAGGTACGCCATGCCGAGGTGGCCGCGGTAGCCGCGCAGCCAGGTGGCGCGGTGGGCGTCGAGACGGGTGCGGGTCTCCTCGGCAAGTTGGTGGCCGGGGTGGGCGGCGAGCCAGTCCTCGACGTCGGACTGGTAGGCGGATTCGAAGTCCTCCCACTCGGCGGCGGAGGCGGTCTCGATCCAGGAGGGCCGGAAGCCGGCGGCGACCGCCAGGTCCACCAGGCCCGCGAGGTCGGGGAGTTCGTCGGCGGTGGCGTCCGGCCACATGGCGGCGAGGCGTTCGGGCGGCGGGGGATGCTCCCAGAAACCCTCGCCGAACAGCACGCGACCGTGCGGGGTCACCAGGCCGCGGAGTGCGTCAAGTGCGGCGCGGATGTGGTCAGGTGGGCTCTGGTCGGTGAGCGCGTGCCCGGCGCCGAGGCACACCACGAGGTCGGCCGGGCCCAGCGTCGTGCCGACACCGGACTCCTCGACGAACGCGACACGGCCGGCCAGGCCGCGGCGTTCGGCGTCGGCGCGGCCGCGCGCGGTGTCCTCGGCGTTCAGGTCGATCCCGATGCCGGTCGCGCCGGGCACGGCTTCGAGCAGGCGCAGCATGAACGCGCCCCAGCCGCAGCCGATGTCGAGCACCGTCCCGGGCGGCGCGGTGCCGGCCAGCCGGTCGATGATCCTCGTCGCCCGGGCTTCGGAGAGCGGTCCGTGGAAGGTGAGGCGGGTGAGGCGCGGTGGTGTGCTCTGGTCGTCGTCCATGTGCGGGCACGCTATGCGGCCGGATCGGCCGACCGGAAACGGATTTCGGCGCGGACCGCGAACGGCGGACCGCGAACGGCGGACCGCGGACCGCGGACCGCGGACCGCGGACCGCGAAAGGGTGGCACGAAAGGGTGAGCGGCCGTACGCGGGCGTACCCCGGACCGGCCCGCTTCCGGGCCCCGCCCTGATGGGACGGTTCAGCCCCGCTGCGCGGGTCGCGGCTCGCGCCACATCGGGTACATGTGCGGGCCGCCGGGCAGTTCGACCGGGGTGCCGAGGAAGGTGTAGCCGAGCCGCTCGTACAGCCCGCGGCTGCGCAGGCTGCTCGCCTCCAGGTACGCCGGCAGTCCCTCGCGGTCGCAGCGCTCCAGGGTGTTGGCGATGAGCGCGGCGCCGACTCCCTTGCCGCGTACGGATGGTGCGACGGCGATCATCATCAAGTACTCGTGGGCGCGGTCCTTGGGGTGGGTCGCCGAGGTGAGCCGGGCGATCTGCTCGACCCGCTCGTTGTCCGGGTCGACCGACTCCCGGAAGTGCGCCGGGTCGTCGGGGTCGCCGTGGTCGCCCGCCGGTACCGGCGCCCACAGCGCGCAGCCCGTGCCGTCCTCGGTGATGTCCGTGTAGCCCTCGCTGAGCGAGATCTCCAGGAAGGCGCCCATCAGCACGGCGTGGCTACGGCGCAGGTGTTCCTTGTCGGGGAAGACCCAGTTGCTGACCGGGTCCTGCGCGAAGCCCTCGTCGAGCAGCTTCACCACGGCTTCCCGGTCGCTCTCCCCGGCCCTGCGTATTGCGACGCCCATCGCGCGTTCCGCCTTCCGTACGTCCGTGTCCCGCCGGTCTTCCGCTCCGCCGCCGCAACTCGCTCGGGGTGTACGGCGGTTGCAGCCTAGACCGTTCTCACGGACCGGTCAGGGGGCGCCGGCCGCCCCGGTCCGGGCCTCGATGGCGCGCAGCACGGCCACCATGTCCGCGTCGCCGTGGCCGAGCCGTACGGTCTCGGCGAAGAGGCTGTGGCAGACGTCCAGCAGCGGGGAGGCCAGGCCCGACTGCCGGGCGGCGGACGCGATCAGCTCGTTGTTCTTGAGGACGTCCGACACCCCTGCCTGGACGGCGAAGTCACCGTCCCGCAGCTTCGGCGCCTTCATCCGGGACACCCCGCTGGCCATCGGTCCGGCGTCGAGCACGGCGAGGAAGCGGTCGCGGTCCAGGCCGTGCCGTTCGGCGAAGTGGAACGACTCCACCAGGCCGGTGACGGTGGTGATCAGGAAGAGGTTCACGGCGAGCTTCGTCAGCAGCGCCTCGGGCACGGCCCCGCAGACGAACACCTCGTGGCACATCGGCTCGATCAACGTCCGTACAGCGGCGACGGATCGCGCCTCCCCGGCGAGCATCCCCACCAACCGGCCCTCCTGCGCGGGCACTCGGGAGCCGGACACCGGCGCCTCCACGTAACCGCCGCCCGCCGCAAGGAGGTCGGCCTCCAGCTCCCGCGAGTACTCCGGCGAGGTGGTGCCCATGTGGACGAGCACGCGGCCGGTGACGCGCGCGGCGAAGTCGGGGGTGCCGCGGCCGAGCACGGCGTCGATGGCAGCGCCGTCGGAGAGCACGAGCAGGACGGTGCGGCAGCGGTCGAGGACCTCCGCGGGGCTCGCCGCGACGCTCGCGCCGGCCGCGCGCAGCGGCTCGCTGCGGGCGTGGGTGCGGTTCCACACCACGAGGGGGACGCCGGCCCTGGCGAGGTTCAGTGCCATGGGCTGACCCATGACGCCGAGCCCGATGAACCCGGTGGCGCCGGCGCCACTGTCCCCTCCCGCGCCGCCCCCGCCTCCCGCGCCGGGCGCCTCTCCCCCAGCGCCGGCCCGCCCGGTACCGCCAGTACGGCCTGCGTTCATTACGGACCACCCCGCCGTGCCCTCGCTTGCGATCTATGACGACGGTCATAATACTGGCGACCATGACAACCGTCATAACGGGTTCGCCGCAGCCCGGGCCGCAACCCGGACCGCAACCCCAGCCACGGCCCGCGCCCGAGCCACCGCCGGTCCCCGCGCCGTACGCGCCCGGGCCCTACGCACCCGGGACCGCGCCGCGCTGGCGGGTCGATGCCGTACGTCCGCAGGACGGGGCCGCGCTCGCCGAACTGTTCGCGCGCTGCTCCGCCGAGACGGTCCGGCTGCGCTTCTTCGGACAGCCGAGGGAACTGCCCCGCTCGTACCTGGACGCGATGCTCGCCGGCCGGCCGGAGTCGCACGACGCGGTGGTGGCGTACCCGCAGGGCCCTGGAGTGCCCGAGAGCCTTGCGGAGCACGGAGGTTGGACGGGCCCGGTCGGGCTGGGCAGCCTCGCGGCCGCCCGCGGCGGCGCGGACCCGGACGCGTACCCCTGCCCGGTCGGCGAGTTGGGGCTGCTCGTCGTGGACGGCTGGCAGCGGCTCGGCGCGGGGGCGGCCATGCTCGACGCGCTGTTCGACCGGGCCCGGACGCGCGGTGTGCGGCTGGTGTCGGCGTCGGTACTCCCGGGCCGGCGGGCGCTGTTGGGCGCGCTGGGCCGGCGGCTCCAGCCGGTGCGGATGACGCGTGACATCGACGCGCTGACCGGCGTCTATAGGCTGGGCCCGGAGCGGAGGACGGAGGCGGGAAACGGTGGACGCGGGCAAGACGGACCAGGCGAGCGTCGGCACGGCCGCGGGTGAGGCGGGCGCCGGCGAAGACACCTCCGCGCGGCCTCGTACGTACGGCCCGCGGGAGCGGATGGTGTTCAGCGCGGCCCAACTCATCCGCCGCGACGGCGTGAACGCAACCGGTATGCGCGAGGTGGCCGCCCACGCGGGCGCACCGCGCGGCTCCCTCCAGCACTACTTCCCGGGCGGCAAGGAGCAGTTGGTCAACGAGGCGGTGACCTGGGCCGGCCGTTACGCCGCCGGCCGGATCGACCGCTTCCTCGCCGCCCTGCCCGAGCCGTCGCCGAGCGCGCTGTTCACCGCGATGATCGGGCAGTGGACGCGGGAGTACGACACCGACGGCTACGGTTCCGGCTGCCCGGTGGCCGCCGCGACCGTCGACTGCGCGGAGTCCGCCGAGTCCACCCGCAAGGCCGCGGCCGACGCCTTCGCCACCTGGAACGCGCCCCTCGCCGCCGCCATCGCCGACCTCGGCGTGCCCGACGCACAGGCGCCCGCCCTCGCCACGCTCATGATCAGCACGCTCGAGGGCGCGCTCCTCATCGCCCGGGCCGAGCAGTCCAGTGCGCCCCTGCACACGGTCGCCCGCGAGTTGGGCCCCCTGCTCGACAGTTGCGCGGGCCTGCCGGGCACCCCCGCCGCGGGCTGAAGCGCGGGCACGGACCCGTACGCGGACGCGGTGCCAGCCGTAGCCGTAGCCTCCCGCACCGCCACACCCGCGAGAATCGCCCCTTCCGTACGACAATGCCCCACTACGTCCCCTAGGGTTTGCCGTGGGCAAGGCAAAGCCGGGCAGCACGTCCGGCGGCGGATCTTGCGGCGGGCCGCAGGACGTAGCGCGTGAGGAGCAGGCCATGACGGAGCCGGGTACCGAGCGGAGCGAGGCCACGAGCGCGCCCACCAGCGAGTCGGCGACGGAATACGGCCGGATCGTGGTCGGTGTCGACGGCTCCGATCCGTCCTTGCACGCGCTGCGCTGGGCCGACCGCCAGGCCACCTTGACCGGGGCGTCCCTGGAGGCGGTGACGGCGTGGGAGATGCCCGCGTCGTTCGGCTGGGGCGGCGCGGTGCCGGGCCTGCCGGAGGGCTACGACCTGGGCGAATCCGCGGCGCGGGCGCTGCGGGAGGCGTTGGAGAAGGCCCTGCCGCCGGACCGCGCCGCCACCGTCAGCCCGGTCACCGTGATGGGCAACCCGGCGCAGGTCATCCTCGACCGCGGCGAGGGGGCGGAGCTCATCGTGGTCGGCGTCCGCGGCCACGGCACGTTCCGCTCGACGCTGCTCGGCTCGGTCAGCCACACCGTGACGCTGCACGCGTCCTGCCCGGTCGTGGTGGTCCGCGGTGAGGCCCAGCAGGCGGACTGAGCGCAGGCGGGCAGGCGGACCGAGAGCAGGAAAGCAGGCGGGCTGAAGGCATACGATCGGCACCCCGCCCTCGCCCGCCTCCCCATCCCCATACCTCTGACCTGCGATGTCGCGGAGTTATCCACAGGCTGTGCGGGGAGTCGCACCGAAGGTGGGCGCGGCGGAGCATCATGGGGTCATGAACGAGATCACCGGGTCCGCCGTCGGACCCATGTCGGAAGCCGGCGCCATGCCGGCGTGGGAAACGCGGTTCCGCGCGCCTCGGGTGGGGCTGCCGGAGTGGGCCGAGGACGCCCCGGACCGCAGCCTGTTCGTGTCCAACGTGACGGGGACGTACGAACTGTACGCGTGGGACCGTGCCACCGGTGGCCGCCGCCAGGTCACCGACCGGCCGAACGGCACGACGGACGGCACCCTCAGCAGGGACGGCGCATGGGTGTGGTGGTTCTCCGACACCGATGGCGACGAGTTCGGCGTGTGGATGAAGCAGCCGTTCGCCGGCGGTGACGACATACCGGCCGCGCCCGGCCTTCCCCCCTCCTACCCGGCGGGCCTCGCGCTGGGCGTCGGCGGCCTGGCCGTGATCGGCCGCTCCACCGACGACGAAGGCACCTCCGTCCACGTCGTGCCCCCGACCGGCGAGGCGTACGAGATCTACCGTCACCCGGAGTCCGCGGGCGTCGGCGACCTCTCCGAGGACGGCACCCTGGTCGTGGTCGAGCACACCGAGCACGGCGACGCGATGCACAGCGCGCTGCGGGTTCTTCGCGTCTCCGACGGCAGCACCGTCGCGGAGCTGGACGACACCGACGGCGGCCGGCGCGAGCTGGGCCTGGACTGCCTCGGCTTCGCCCCGGTGCCGGGCGACACCCGGCTGCTCGTCGGCCACCAGCGTGCCGACCGCTGGCTGCCGATGCTGTGGGACGTGGCCGGCGGCGAGCAGACCGAGCTGGCCTTCGACCTGCCCGGCGACGTGCACGCCGAGTGGTATCCGGACGGCTCTGCGCTCCTGGTGGTGCACGACTTCCACGCCCGCGGCGAGCTGTTCCGGTACGACCTGGCGGACGGCTCGCTGACCCGGCTGGACACCCCGGCCGGCAGCGTGGGCGGGGCGAGCGCGCGGCCCGACGGCAGCGTGGAGTACCTGTGGTCGTCTGCCGAGCGGCCTCCGGCGGTGCGCTCCACCGCGGGCGGCGTCGTCCTGGAGGCGCCGGGGCTGCGCGCCCCGGACTCGGTGCCGGTGGAGGACGTGTGGGTGGACGGACCGGGCGGGCCGATCCACGCACTGGTGCAGCGGCCGCCTCGTGCGGCCGGTGACGACGACGCGCCGGGCGCGCCGTTCCCGACGGTCTTCGAGATCCACGGCGGTCCCACCTGGCACGACTCGGACTCCTTCGCCGCGGGCCCCGCGGCCTGGCTCGACCACGGCTTCGCGGTCGTCCGGGTCAACTACCGCGGCTCCACCGGTTACGGCCGGGAGTGGACCGACGCCCTCAAGCACCGGGTCGGCCTGATCGAGCTGGAGGACATCGCCGCGGTGCGGGAGTGGGCAGTGGGCTCCGGCCTCGCCGACCCGTCCCGGCTGGTCCTCACCGGCGGCTCCTGGGGCGGCTACCTGACCCTGCTCGGCCTCGGCACCCAGCCCGAGGCGTGGACGGTCGGCATCGCCGCGGTCCCCGTCGCGGACTACGCGACGGCGTACGCCGACGAGATGGAGGCGCTCAAGGCCCTGGACCGCACCCTGTTCGGCGGCTCCCCGCAGGAGGTCCCGGACCG
This sequence comes from Streptomyces sp. NPDC088194, assembly GCF_040702025.1. NCBI lineage: Bacteria > Bacillati > Actinomycetota > Actinomycetes > Kitasatosporales > Streptomycetaceae > Streptomyces > Streptomyces sp. NPDC088194. The sequence goes on from NZ_JBFBIV010000092.1 coordinate 28,245, forward strand.
GTACGAGACGTCCTCGCCGATCACCTACGTCGACAAGGTCACCGCCCCCGTCTACATCAGCGCGGGCATGAACGACCCGCGCTGCCCGATACGCCAGATCGACAACTACGTGGAGCGGCTGCGCGCCCTCGACAAGCCGCACGAGGTGTACCGGTACGACGCGGGGCACGGCTCGCTGGTCGTCGAGGAGCGGATCAAGCAGGTCCGGCTGGAACTGGCCTTCGCGCTACGCCACGTGGGCGGCTGACCCGACCGACACGGTGTCCCGGGCGCCCTCGTCGTCCCGCTCCCCCGGCTCGCCGTCCTCGGCCTGCGGGTCGGGGGCGGCGGGTCCGCCCGGCCGGCCGGAGCCGCCGGAGCCGCCCGGGCCGTCCGGTCCGTCCGGCTGGTCCGGGAGGATGCCGAGCTCCGCGTCGGCGCGTGCCTCGCCCTCGCGGCGGACGAACCGGAACCACATGAAGACGACGAAGCCCGCGAAGACGAACCACTGCCCGGTGTAGCCGAGGTTCTGGAACGCCTTGAGGTCGAGGCCGCTGTTCGGCGGGGCGGCCGGGGGCACCGCCGTCAGCGGCTTCGCGGGGTGGTTGGCGGTGATCCAGCCGTTGTAGACGGAATAGGGCAGCACATTGACCAGGGAGGCGCCGCTGATGATGCCGATCTGATCGGAGGGCAGCGCACCGCTGGTGTCCACGCCGCTGGTCTCGGTCGTCTCGGGGTACTGCATGGCCCCGGTGACGGTCACCTGCCCGGCGGGCGCGGCGGGCACGCTGCGGGCGTCGGCGGCCTTGCCCGGCAGCCAACCGCGGACCACGGGAAGGGCGGCGCCGTCGGACAGGCGCAGCGGGGTGAGGACGTAGTAGCCGTTGTGGCCGTCGAGCAGGCGGTCCGGGACGAGGAGTTGGTGCGCGGTGTCATAGCGGCCGGTGGCACTGACGATCCGCCCGCTGTCGTCGCTCCCGACCGCGGAGCCGGTCTTCGGCAGCACCCGCGCCAGGGGCACCGGCGCCGCGGCGGCCACGCGCTTCTCGTCGTGCTCGGCGCTCTTGTGCTGGTCGACCCGCATGTCGAACCGGCTGAGCTGCCAGCTTCCCATGAACACGCAGACCGGCACGGCCAGCAGTGCGAGCAGGCTGACCGCCAACCAACGCGGAGTGAGCAGGAACCGGTACACGCCACCACGTTACGGGGCGGGTCCTGGCGGGCCGCAACCGCCCCCGACCGGCCCGGGCGCGGCCGCCGCCGCGGGAGGCTCGCGCCTGCTCACGGGCCTGGTCCGGCGTTCCCGTCCCCCGGTTGCCGATCCGGTGTTCCGGTCCAACGCCCCGGTCCGGGGGTCCCGGCCGACGCTCCGGCCCACGCGTGATCCGCGCCCCCGGCCCACGTACGCGGGCCGCGGGGGCTGGGGGGCGCCGCGGCTACGGCGTGGTGGCGAGCGCCTCCGCTATCGGAGGCGTCGTGTAGACGGTGCCCGCGCAGGCACCCTGGATGACCGGGCCGGCGACGACAGGCGCGCCCGCCGCCGGGGTGTGGTCCAAGGTGACGCTGGCCGGCGCGGAGGTGGGCGGGACGCCGCCGGCCGGCTGGACGTTGCCGCTTGACGAGTCCGAGCCGGAGTCCGTGCCCTGGTCGCTGCCGTCCGAACCGGTCGAGGACGGTGTCGGCGTCGAGGAGGTGGGCGGGGTCGTGGTGGCGACGCAGCCGGTCGTCCCCGAGGTGGGCACCCAGGCGAAGGCGACCTCGTAGTCCTGGCCGGGGCCGAGCACGATCGGGGTCTCGGCCATGACGGCGGGCAGGCCCGTCGCCGGGTCGCCCTGGGTGTGGCCGACGACCTGGATGGCGGCCTGCTCGGCGGAGCCGTGCGCCACGGCACGGATGACGCCGCCGCTGGGCACCGTGCACGGGGTGCCGGAGACGTTGGCGACGCGGAACCAGCCGTAGACGCGGCCGTCGGCGTCGGGGGTGTCGGCCTCGCTGAGGCCCTGGCCGAGCTGGGCACTGGAGCAGTCGGGCGCCGGGGCTCCGCTGCCGGACGGGGTGCTCCGGGGGCCGGTGGGCGTACCGGCGGGCGGGCGGTCCTTGTCGGGCCGGTGGGTGGCCTTGCCCGACGGGTCCGCGGCGTCGCCCTTGCGGTGACCGCCGGCGTCGGGGGTGACCGTGTACGAACTGCCGACGCCGACCTGCGCGGCGGTGGTGTGCCCCGACCTGCCCGCGACCCGGACGACGGCGGGCACCGCCAGGCCCACGAGGATGACAGCCGCGACGGCACCGAGCACCGCCTGGCGACGGCGCTGGCGGCGCAGCGGTACGGCCCGCCGCAGGTGTTCCAGCGCGTCAGGGGAGGCGTGCAGCCCGTCGACGGCCTGGTGCATGAGGGCACGCAGCGAGGCTTCGTCGGAGGTCAGGTCGTCCAGGTCGGTGGCGCCGCTGAGGGGCGTCACGTCGTGCATGATCGGTTCGCCGACGGGATCGGCGTGGCCGGACACCGCACGGACGGGAGCCGTCGGCTCGTCGGCACCCGCGTTGGTGGAGCCCGCGTCGGTGGAGCCCGCATCCGCGGAACCTGAGTCGTCGGCAACCCCAGCCGCATCCGCATCCGCATCCGCCGAACCTGACGCCGCGGAACCCGAGTCGTCGGCGTCCGCCGCGCCAGGGGACGCCGGTTCGGCCGGCGTCGGCGGTTCCTGCTGCGCGGACGCCTCGTCCCGCGTCTCGTCCTGCGGCGGCTCGTGCGGCTCGTGCGGGTCGTGCGGGGCTCGGGGGGTCTGCTCGTCCATCTCGGGTGCGTCGTCGGGGCCTTCGGGGCCGTGGGTGCCAGTGGGGCCGTTGGGGCCCTGGGGGTCGTGCGGAGGTCTCATGACGTCGCCTCCATCGCGACGCGCAGCGCCGCAAGACCACGCGAACCGTACGCCTTCACCGAGCCCAGGGAAATCCCCAGGGTCTCCGCGACCTGCGCCTCGGTCATGTCGACGAAGTAGCGCAGCACGAGGACCTCGCGCTGGCGGCGCTGGAGTTTGCGCATCGCCGCCTTGAGCTGGTCGCGTTCCAGGATCTCGTACGCGCCCTCCTCAGCGCTGGCCATGTCCGGCATCGGCTTGGCCAGCAGCTTGAGGCCGAGGATGCGCCGACGCAGCGCCGAGCGGGAGAGGTTGACCACGGTCTGCCGCAGATAGGCGAGGGTCTTCTCGGGGTCGCGGACGCGGCTGCGGGCCGAGTGCACCCGGATGAACGCCTCCTGGACGACGTCCTCGCAGGAGGCGGTGTCGTCCAGCAGCAGCGCGGCCAGCCCGAGCAGCGAGCGGTAGTGGGCGCGGTAGGTCTCGGTGAGGTGGTCCACGGTGGTGCCGACGGCCATCGCCCCTTCAGCGCCGTCGTGGTTCGCGCCGGCCACCCGCACCGGCCAGGGCGCGATCACCGGCAGACCGCCGGTCGCCGTACGCGAGGGCCGCGGAGGCGCGATCGTACCGCCACGCCGCCCGAATCCCGTCTCGATACCCCATGCCTCCGCCACGCCAGTTGGACACGCATCCCCCCGCGAGGGTTGTACGCGCAAGGCACTTCGCTCGACGGAGTGCCACATATCGCCATGCGTACCAGCTCTTCCTCAATGCCGCGCAATGCCCCACCTGCACCGACCGCCCCCGGGTCGGCGCTCGGTGTGCACCACCCTAGGGGAGCCCTGTGAGCCCCGTGGGCGTGCGTTGACACAAAGACGCTCCCCCACGGCCATCGGTTGCGGCCGAGGGGGAGCGAATGTCCGACGTCGCGGGCAACGGCCCGCCGAGCAGCCGCCCGGCTAGGCCGTGTTTTGGAAGTCCCGCCTGGCCCGTGGCGCCTGGCACGCACGCTCGCTTCGTTGTCGGGCTTGTCCGAGTAGGCCCACTACGAGGA
>NZ_JBFBIV010000093.1:0-32073 GCF_040702025.1 Streptomyces sp. NPDC088194
GGCGAACGCCCCCGCGACGAGCCCGGAAGGGCCGCGCGGGGGCGTTCGCCGTGGGGCGGGTGGCTGCCCGCGGGTGTACGGGGACCCGGGCGCGCCGGGCGGGCCTCAGCTCGCGCCGGGGCGCACCAGGCCGCTCTCGTACGCGTACACCGCCGCCTGCACCCGGTCGCGCAGGCCCAGCTTGGTGAGCACATGGCCGACGTGGGTCTTGACCGTGGTCTCGCTGACGAACAGCTCCGCGGCGATCTCCGCGTTCGACAGGCCGCGGGCGACCAGCTTGAGCACCTCGACCTCGCGCTCGGTCAGCGCGTGCAGCGGCTGCGGCACCGACTCCTCGCCCGACGGCAGCCGGCCGGCGTACTTGTCCAGCAGCCGCCGGGTGATGCTCGGCGCGAGCATCGCCTCGCCGGCGGCCACCACCCGGATCGCCTGCACCAGTTCAGCGGCCGGCGCGTCCTTGAGCAGGAAGCCGCTGGCCCCGGCGCGCAGCGCCTCCACCACGTACTCGTCCAGGTCGAAGGTGGTCAGCACCAGCACCTTCGCCGGGCCCGACCGGTCCGGGCCGGTGATCTGGCGGGTCGCCTCGACGCCGTCCATCCGGGGCATGCGGATGTCCATCAGCACCACGTCGGGCTGCAACGCCCGCACCTGGTCCAGCGCCTGCTGGCCGTCACCGGCCTCACCGACCACGGCCAGGTCCGGCTCGGCCTCCAGGATCATCCGGAAGCCGGTGCGCAACAGGGGCTGGTCGTCCACCAACAGGACGCGGATCGCCACGAGTACTCCTTCGCTAGACCGGACCATTCTCGCCCACGGCGGGCCCGGTCCCGGCGACGCGCGCCAGCGGGTACGGCGGGGGAGTCCCGCCGAACTCCGGGCACAGCGCCTGGTGGTCGCACCAGCCGCACAGCGGGGTCCGCCGCGGCCGCCAGTCACCGCTGGCCGTCGCCTCCTGGATCGCCTCCCACAGCGACAGCAACCGCCGCTCGGTGCGCAGCAGGTCGGCCTCCGACGGGTCGTAGGTCCGTACGTCGCCGCTGCCGAGGTAGACCAGCTGGAGCCGGCGCGGCACCACCCCGCGCAGCCGCCACAGCACCAGGGCGTAGAAGCGCATCTGGAAGAGCGGCTCGTCGGCGTACTCGGGGCGGGGGGCCTTGCCGGTCTTGTAGTCCACCACCCGCAGGTCCCCGGTGGCCGGTGCCACGTCCAGCCGGTCGACGTAGCCGCGCAGGGTCAGGCCGGACTCCAGCACCGTCTCCACGTACAGCTCGCGCTCGGCGGGCTCAAGGCGGGTCGGGTCCTCCAGGGTGAACCAGCGCTCCACCAGCCGCTCGGCACTCTCCAGCCAGGCCGACAGCGCCGCCGCGTCGAGCGCGCCCTCGGCCGCGGTGAACAGCCCGGCCAGCTCGGGACGGGCCGCCAGCAGCCGCTGCCACTCGCCGGGCACCATCGCCCGGGCCCGCTCGGGTGTGCGCTCCACCGCCGGGGCGTCGAACAGCCGCTCCAGCACCGCGTGGACGACGGTGCCGCGGGTCGCCGCCTCGCTCGGCTTCTCCGGCAGCCTGTCGATCACCCGCAGCCGGTACAGCAGCGGGCAGCGCATGAAGTCCGCGGCCCGCGACGGCGAGAGCGACACCGGCGGGCGCGGCGGCAGGCCCCCGCGGGGCCCGCCCTCCGGCGGCACCGGCCCGCTCTCCGGGGGCACCGGCCCGCCCTCCGGCCGGCTCGGCCCGGCCTCCGGGGAGGTCCGCCCGGCCGGGACCAGCCCGGGCGCGGGTTCGGGCGGCGCGCCCTCGGGCGGGACGGGGCCGGGTGACGCGCTGTCGGGAGTTCGGGTGCTGTCGGCGGGGGTCCCCATGGCAGACGACCTTACGGCCTGGCACCGACACGGACACGCGCCGGTGTGCGCCGATCGGCTGGGCAATACCATGGGGGCGATGCCCCTCGTGCCGCATGATCGGCACGGGGGTCTGTTTTCAGAAGGGGAACCAGTGAGCGAGAGCGGCCGTCCGCCGTCCCAGAACACCCGCACCCCGGGCCGAGGTGGCGACGACGGCACCGACAAGCAGCCGAGGGAGCCCGGCGGCGGCATCCTGATGGGCCGGTTCCTCGGCGTCCCGATCTACGTCGCCCCGAGCTGGTTCCTGGTCGCCGCCCTGATCACCTGGGTCTTCGGCGGGCAGCTCGACACCGTGCTGCCCGAACTCGGCCGGGTCCGCTACCTCGTGTCGCTCTTCTTCGCGGTCGCCTTCTACGCCTCGGTGCTGGTGCACGAACTGGCCCACACCGTGGCCGCGATCCGCTTCGACCTGCCGGTGCGCCGCATCCAGCTCCAGTTCTTCGGCGGCGTCTCCGAGATCGAGAAGGACTCCGACACCCCCGGCCGCGAGTTCATGCTCGCCTTCGTCGGGCCGCTGCTGTCGCTGGTGCTCGCCGGCGTCTTCTTCGGCGGGATGCAGCTCGTCGAGCGCGGCACCGTGCCCGGGGTGCTGCTCGCCGGGCTGATGATCAGCAACCTGATCGTGGCGATCTTCAACTTCCTGCCCGGGCTGCCGCTGGACGGCGGCCGCATGCTGCGGGCCGTGGTCTGGAAGTTCAGCGGCAACCCGATGAAGGGCACCGTCGCCGCCGCCTGGGCCGGCCGGGTGCTGGCCCTGGCCGTCCTGATCGGGCTGCCGATGCTCTCCTACGCCCGGGGCAACGGCGAGAGCGGCGCGGACTCCCTCACCGACGCGCTGCTCGCCGCGATCCTCGCCGCGATCATGTGGACCGGCGCCGGCAACGGGCTGCGGATGGCCCGGCTGCGCGAGCGCCTGCCGGACCTGCGGGCCCGTACGCTCACCCGGCGGGCCGTCCCGGTCTCCTCCGACACCCCGCTGTCCGAGGCGCTGCGCCGCGCCAACGAAGCTGGCGCCCGCGCCCTGGTCGTGGTGGACGGCAAGGGCGACCCGACCGCGCTCGTCCGGGAGTCGGCGATCATCTCGGTGCCCGAGCACCGGCGCCCCTGGGTCGCGGTCAGCGGCCTGTCCAACGACCTGCGGCCCGGGATGCGGGTCTCCGCCGACCTCACCGGCGAGGAACTCCTCGACACCCTGCGGGCCACCCCCTCCACCGAGTACCTCGTGGTCGAGCCCACCGGAGAGATCTACGGCGTGCTGTCCACCGCCGACGTGGAACGCGCCTTCGTGGCCGCCATGTCCCGGGCGGCCTGAGCCGCCGGGCTCGACCCGCGCTGCTCGACCCGCGCTGCTCGACCCGCGCGGCCTGATCGGTCGCCCGGTTCGCCGGCGGGCCCCGGGCCCGTCCGGAGCGGCCCCGGCCAGCGACTAGGGTGGTCCTATGTCCGAACCGACTGGTGCAGCCCGCAGGCGCGGGCCTTTCAGAGTCGGGGACCAGGTCCAGCTCACCGACCCCAAGGGACGCCACTACACGTTCACGCTCGAAGCCGGAAAGCAGTTCCACACCCACAAGGGCGCTTTCCCGCACGACGAGCTGATCGGTGCCCCCGAGGGCAGTGTGGTGCGGACCACGGGAAACGTCGCCTACCTCGCGCTGCGCCCCCTGCTCCCCGACTACGTCCTGTCCATGCCCCGCGGCGCCGCCGTGGTCTACCCCAAGGACGCGGGGCAGATCCTGGCGATGGCCGACATCTTCCCCGGGGCCCGGGTGGTCGAGGCAGGCGTCGGCTCCGGCTCGCTGAGCAGCTTCCTGCTCCGCGCCATCGGCGACCACGGCATGCTGCACAGCTACGAGCGCCGGGCGGACTTCGCCGAGATCGCCACCCAGAACGTCGAGCGCTACTTCGGCGGGCCGCACCCGGCCTGGCAGCTCACCGTCGGCGACCTCCAGGACCACCTCTCCGACACCGACGTCGACCGGGTCATCCTCGACATGCTCGCGCCCTGGGAGTGCCTGGAGCCCGTCGCCAAGGCGCTGGTGCCCGGCGGCATCCTGTGCGCCTACGTGGCCACCACCACCCAGCTCGCCCGCACCGTGGAGGCGATCCGCGAGCACGGCACGTTCAACGAGCCGGCCGCCTGGGAGTCGATGGTGCGCACCTGGCACGTCGAGGGACTCGCGGTGCGCCCGGACCACCGGATGATCGGCCACACCGGCTTCCTGCTCACCGCCCGCCGCCTCGCCGACGGCGTCGAGCCGCCGCTGCGCCGCCGCCGCCCCGCCAAGGGCGCCTACGGCGAGGACTACACCGGGCCGGGCAGCGGCAGCGGCAGCGGGAACGGGACAGCCGAAGCCGAGAGCTGAGACCCGTTTTCGGCCAACTTCACCGCGCCGCCGCTGGTTTGTCCTTCCTGACACCGGCGGCGGCGCGCGACGTTTCCGGCCGTACCGGCTCGCCCCCATCGGAACCCCCACCGGCATCCCCACCGGACCACCCCGGCACCCCGCCGTTCCGCGCCGATGTGACGTGTGGCACCATGCTGGCCACCCCCGCAGACCAGAACCCCCCAGGAGTCAGGCGAGTGCAGCCCTCCGCAGGTCCGGCCCTCCCGCACACGCACAGCCGCGCCGTGCACTGGATCACCACCGCCGCGGCCCTGGGCGCCCTGGTCGCGGCCGTGGCCGTGGTGCAGCCCGCCGACGCCAGCCCCAAGGCCGACGCCAGACCGCCGGCGCCGTCCGGGCCGCCGGTGCCCGCCCCCGACCCGCACGCCGCGACCTACCCGCTGACCTGCGCCCCCGGCGCCAAGGCCGAGGTGATCTCGCAGGTCAGCGCCGACTTCGACGGCGACGGGCGCCCCGAGACCGCCGTGGTGGTCCGCTGCCACTCCGACACCGGCACCCCGCCCAGCGGCGTGTACGTCCTGTCCGCGCCCGCCCACCCGGGCGGCGCCCCCAAGATCGCGGTCACGCTGGTCAACCCCAAGGACGACCGGCAGATCTCCGACTTCCGGCTCGACGGCGACAGCGTCAAGGCCACCGTGCTCGGCTTCTCCAGCGACGACACCCCGCGCTGCTGCCCCGACCTGAAGCGCACCTACACCTGGGAGTGGCGCGACGGCCGCTACGTGGCGCTGCCCGGCCCGGCCTCCAACGCCATCTGACGGCGCCCTGGCCCACCGGCCGGCCCCGCCCGGGGCCGGCCCCCCGCTCAGTCCGCCGCCGGGCCGTACACCTCGACCTGGTCGGCGGCCCGCCGCACGTGGATGCACTCGCCCGGGCACTCCTTGGCCGAGTCCACGACATCCGTCAGCAGCGGCAGCGGTACGGGTACGGTGGCACCAGGGGACTGGAGCAGCTCGTCGTCCGAACCCTTGACGTACGCCAGGCCGTCGATGTCCAACTCGAAAACCTCGGGCGCGTACTGGACGCAGATCCCGTCGCCCGTACACAGGTCCTGGTCGATCCAGACCTCAAGCGCCTCGGCTGTGCCCTGGCCCTGGCTGTCGCTCACGGAACCCATCCCTGCCGTTCGTCGTTCGGGAATCATCGGGGAAGCAACAGCCCTCGGCGGCTGTTGACCGAAACGACGATACAACCGGCGGCTTTCGGATGGAGATCGGCGGGTATCTCAGTGGCGAAGGGACGTACGCAAGGGTGAAGATCGGACACACCGCGATCGTCTTTGTGATCTAGGGGTTTCAACCCCTACCAGCCCAGGTAGGGTCTGGGAACGTCCAGCTCCCCTTGGAGGAGGTGAGGACCGTGGCGGCCCACGACGACGAATTCAACCGTGGCGGCCGACCCGCTCGTGGTTCGGAAGACCCCATGAGCCAGGTCGCCTTTCTTGAGCAGGAGATCGCCGTCCTGCGACGCAAGCTCGCCGACTCTCCGCGGCACACGAGGATTCTCGAGGAGAGGATCGTCGAGCTGCAGACCAACCTGGCCGGCGTCTCCGCACAGAACGAACGGCTTGCGAACACGCTCCGCGAGGCCCGCGACCAGATCGTGGCCCTCAAGGAGGAGGTCGACCGGCTCGCGCAGCCGCCGGCCGGCTTCGGAGTGTTCCTCCAGGCCAACGAGGACGGCACCGCCGACATCTTCACCGGCGGCCGCAAACTGCGGGTCAACGTCAGCCCGTCCGTCGAACTCGACGACGTCAAGCGCGGCCAGGAGCTGATGCTCAACGAGGCGCTGAACGTGGTCGAGGCGATGGAGTTCGAGCTGGTCGGCGACATCGTCACGCTCAAGGAGATCCTTGAGGACGGCGAGCGCGCCCTGGTGATCGGGCACACCGACGAGGAGCGTGTGGTCCGGCTCGCCGAGCCGCTGCTCGACGGCACCCTGCGCACCGGCGACGCGCTGCTGCTCGAACCCCGCTCGGGATACGTCTACGAACGCGTGCCCAAGAGCGAGGTCGAAGAGCTGGTCCTCGAAGAGGTCCCCGACATCGACTACCGGCAGATCGGCGGCCTCGGCAACCAGATCGAGCAGATCCGCGACGCGGTCGAACTGCCCTACCTGCACGCCGACCTCTTCAAGGAGTACGAACTGCGGCCGCCCAAGGGTGTGCTGCTGTACGGCCCGCCCGGCTGCGGCAAGACGCTCATCGCCAAGGCGGTCGCCAACTCGCTGGCCAAGAAGGTCGCCGAGGTCACCGGCCAGCCGCAGGGCAAGAGCTACTTCCTGAACATCAAGGGTCCCGAGCTGCTCAACAAGTACGTGGGCGAGACCGAGCGGCAGATCCGCCTGGTCTTCCAGCGGGCCCGGGAGAAGGCGTCCGAGGGCACCCCCGTCATCGTCTTCTTCGACGAGATGGAGTCCCTCTTCCGCACCCGCGGCTCCGGTGTCAGCTCCGACGTGGAGAACACCATCGTCCCCCAGCTCCTCGCCGAGATCGACGGCGTCGAGGGCCTGGAGAACGTCATCGTGATCGGCGCCTCCAACCGCGAGGACATGATCGACCCCGCCATCCTGCGGCCCGGCCGCCTGGATGTGAAGATCAAGATCGAGCGTCCGGACGCCGAGGCGGCCAAGGACATCTTCACCAAGTACCTCCTCGACACCCTCCCGCTGCACTCCGACGACCTCGCCGAGCACGGCCAGTCCCCGGCCGGCACCGTGGACGCCATGATCCAGTCGGTGGTCGAGCGGATGTACTCCGAGACCGAGGAGAACCGCTTCCTGGAGGTCACCTATGCCAACGGTGACAAGGAGGTCCTGTACTTCAAGGACTTCAACTCCGGGGCGATGATCCAGAACATCGTGGACCGGGCGAAGAAGATGGCCATCAAGGACTTCCTCGACCACGACCAGCGCGGGCTCCGCGTCAACCACCTGCTCGCCGCCTGTGTCGACGAGTTCAAGGAGAACGAGGACCTGCCGAACACCACCAACCCCGACGACTGGGCGCGGATCTCCGGTAAGAAGGGCGAGCGGATCGTCTTCATCCGCACCCTGGTGACCGGAAAGCAGGGGGCGGACACCGGACGCTCCATCGACACCGTGGCGAACACCGGACAGTATCTGTAAGCACTACCCTCCGGCTGCGGGTCCCGACCAGCGGGTACCCGCAGCCGGTGTGTTTTCGGCTCGGATGGGCCGGAGCAGGGCAAGGAGGGCCGCATGACCGTACGGCGAGTAATGGGCATCGAGACGGAGTACGGCATCTCCGTCCCCGGCCACCCCAACGCCAATGCCATGCTCACCTCGTCCCAGATCGTCAACGCCTACGCGGCGGCGATGCACCGGGCGCGGCGCGCCCGCTGGGACTTCGAGGAGGAGAACCCGCTGCGGGACGCCCGCGGCTTCGACCTCGCCCGGGAGGCGGCTGACTCCACCCAGCTCACCGACGAGGACATCGGCCTCGCCAACGTGATCCTCACCAACGGCGCCCGGCTCTACGTCGACCACGCCCATCCGGAGTACTCCTCGCCGGAGATCACCAATCCGCGGGACGCGGTGCTGTGGGACAAGGCCGGCGAGCGGATCATGGCCGAGGCGGCGGTGCGCGCCGCGCAGCTGCCCGGTGCCCAGCAGATCCTGCTCTACAAGAACAACACCGACAACAAGGGCGCCTCCTACGGCACCCACGAGAACTACCTGATGCGCCGGGAGACCCCGTTCTCGGACATCGTCCGGCACCTGACGCCGTTCTTCGTCTCCCGGCAGGTGGTCACCGGCGCGGGCCGGGTCGGCATCGGCCAGGACGGCCACGACGACGGGTTCCAGCTCAGCCAGCGCGCGGACTACTTCGAGGTCGAGGTCGGCCTGGAGACCACCCTCAAGCGCCCCATCATCAACACCCGCGACGAGCCGCACTCCGACGCGGAGAAGTACCGCCGGCTGCATGTCATCATCGGCGACGCCAACCTGTCGGAGATCTCCACCTACCTCAAGCTGGGCACCACCTCGCTGGTGCTGTCCATGATCGAGGAGGGGTTCATCAAGGTGGACCTCGCGGTGGACCAGCCGGTGCGGACCCTGCACGAGGTCTCCCATGACCCCGGGCTGCAACGACTCGTCACGCTCCGCAACGGCCGGAAGTTGACCGCTGTACAACTTCAGATGGAGTACTTCGACCTCGCCCGCAAGTACGTCGAGGAGCGCTACGGCAGCGACGCCGACGAGCAGACCAGGGACGTGCTCGCCCGCTGGGAGGACGTCCTGGGCCGGCTGGAGAGCGACCCGATGAGCCTGGCCGGCGAGCTGGACTGGGTGGCCAAGCTGGAGCTGCTGGAGGGCTACCGGCGCCGCGACAACCTGGACTGGGACGCCGCCCGCCTGCACCTGGTCGACCTCCAGTACGCCGACGTGCGACCCGACAAGGGCCTGTACAACCGCCTGGCGGCCCGCGGGCGGATCAAGAGGCTGCTGACCGAGGAGGAGGTCCTGCGAGCCGTACAGCGGCCGCCGGAGGACACCAGGGCCTACTTCCGAGGCCGCTGCCTGGAGCAGTACGCCGACGACGTGGCCGCCGCGTCCTGGGACTCGGTGATCTTCGACCTGCCAGGCCATGACTCCTTGCAGCGCGTCCCCACCCTCGAACCGCTGCGGGGCACCCGCAACCACGTGAAAGAGCTGCTCGACCGCTGTCGTACGGCCGAGGAACTGGTCCGCATCCTGTCCGGGGGATGATCCGCGGCTGAAACGGTCCAGAACCGGGAATCAAGTCCGTAGCACTCGGACGTTGTCGTATTCGAGGGCCGCAGTCGGACCCTCCTTGTAGGGTCTGATCTTGTACGCACGCAACCGAGCGGGGTGAGGGACATGGCTACCAAGGACACCGACGGCGGACAGCAGCGGGCTACGCGTTCCACGGACGAGGTCGAGGAGGTCCAGGAGGACGCCAAGGCCGCCGACGACCTCAAGGAACGCCAGGAGAAGCTTTCGGACGACGTGGACTCGGTTCTCGACGAGATCGACGACGTCCTGGAGGAGAACGCCGAGGACTTCGTGCGCTCCTTCGTCCAGAAGGGCGGCGAGTAGCCGCTCGCCGTCCGTCCGCCCCGCGTCCCCCGGACCGCGGGGCGGATGGACGCCGGGCCCATGGGTAGGGTCCGTAGCAAACACCATGATCGTGTGGAAGGAATCGCGTGGAAGCCAACACTCGTAAGCCCGGGCATCTGCCGGCTGCCTTCCTGACGCCCGGCTCGTCGTCGTTCCTCGACTTCCTGGGCGAGCACTCGCCCGAGCTGCTGCCGGGGAACCGCGCGCTGCCGGCGGTCAAGGGAGCGGTCGAACTGCCGCACGGCACCACCATCGTGGCCGCCGTCTTCGACTCCGGCGTCGTGCTCGCCGGTGACCGCCGCGCCACCATGGGCAACGTCATCGCCCAGCGGGACATCGAGAAGGTCTTCCCGGCCGACGAGTTCTCCGCGGTCGGCATCGCCGGCACCGCCGGCCTCGCGGTCGAGATGGTCAAGCTCTTCCAGCTGGAGCTGGAGCACTACGAGAAGATCGAGGGCGCCACCCTCTCCCTGGAGGGCAAGGCCAACCGCCTGTCCACCATGATCCGCGGCAACCTCGCGATGGCCCTGCAGGGCCTCGCCGTGGTCCCGCTCTTCGCCGGCTACGACACGGACCGCGCCAAGGGCCGGATCTTCTCCTACGACGTCACCGGCGGCCGCAGCGAGGAGGCGAACTTCGCCTCCACCGGCTCCGGTTCGGTCTTCGCCCGCGGCGCCCTGAAGAAGCTCTACCGCAAGGACCTGACCGAGCAGCAGACCGTCACCGCCGTCATCCAGGCGCTGTACGACGCGGCCGACGACGACTCGGCCACCGGCGGCCCCGACCTGACCAGGCGGATCTACCCGATCGTCACCGTCATCACCGAGGACGGCTTCCGCCGGCTCGACGAGTCCGACGTCGCCGCGATCGCCCGCTCGGTGCTCGACGGCCGGCTCGAACACCCCGACGGCCCGCAGGCCGAGGTGCTGTGACGCCCGTTCACCCGCCGCGCCCCCCGCGCCCCTTGACCCACCACGCAGCGCCGACGACAGCAGAAAGGCACGGTTGAGCCGGTGTCCACGCCGTTTTACGTTTCGCCCCAGCAGGCAATGGCGGACCGCGCGGAGTACGCCCGCAAGGGCATCGCGCGCGGCCGCAGTGTCGTGGTCCTCCAGTACACCGACGGCATCGTCTTCGTCGCCGAGAACCCGTCCCGGGCGCTGCACAAGGTCAGCGAGATCTACGACCGGATCGCCTTCGCCGCCGTCGGCAAGTACAACGAGTTCGAGAACCTCCGGATCGGCGGCGTCCGCTACGCCGACCTGCGCGGCTACACCTACGACCGGAACGACGTCACCGCCCGCGGCCTCGCCAACGTCTACGCGCAGACCCTCGGCACCATCTTCTCCAGCGTCGGCGAGAAGCCGTACGAAGTGGAGCTGATCGTCGCGGAGGTGGGTGCCGCTCCCGAGGACGACCAGATCTACCGCCTGCCGCACGACGGTTCCATCGTCGACGAGCACGGCGCGGTCGCCGTCGGCGGGAACTCCGACCAGATCGGCAGCTACCTCGACCAGCGGCACCGTGACGGGATGACCCTCGCGGAGGCGCTGGCGCTGGCCGTCGAGTCGCTCGGGCGGGACTCCAACGGCGGCAGCGACCGGCAGCTCACCGCCGAGCAGCTCGAAGTCGCGGTGCTGGACCGGACCCGGCCGCAGCAGCGGAAGTTCAAGCGGATTCTGGGCCGCCAACTGTCCCGCCTGCTCGACACCGAAAGCGCGTCCACCACGAAAACGGACGAGCCCTCCGACGACGAGGAGTAGGGCGTTCCCCGCGCCCCTGAATTCGGGCGGCTCCTCCGCGAGGAGAGGCCACTCCGGGGGCGCGGGGAGGTGTGCGACCCGCCACGACGGTGCTGTGCTCGGGTCCGGCGGCGGAGCCCTACGGCGCCGGCGGGAGCCCCGTGGAACCGCGGACCACAAGCTGGACCGGGAGCTCGACCGGGGCGACGGGCACCCCGTCGAGCGCCGCCAGCAACGCCGACATTCCACGGGCGCCCACATCCTCCGCGGGAAGCCGGACGGAGGTGAGCTCCGGGTCGAGCGCGGTCGCCAGCTCCAGATCGTCGAAGCCGGAAACGGACACGTCGTCCGGCACCCTCAACCCGAGCCCGCGGGCTGCCTTGCAAGCACCCGCGGCGAGAACGTCGCCGTCGCACAGGAGAGCGGTGGGGCGCTCGCCGGAAGCCGTGAGCGCGCGCACCGCGGCCTCACGCGCGGAGCGGACATCCAGCCCGCACCGCTCGGTCGCCAGGCGCGCGCCGTCCACCCCGCCCAGCTCCTCGCGGACCGTCTGCGCGCGGACCCGGAACGTCCAGGTGTCCACGTCGGCGGCGAGATGGGTGATCCGGCGGTGGCCGAGGCCGACCAGGTGCCGTACCACCTGGCGGATGCCGTCCGCGACGGCGAGATCCACGGTCGGCGGACCCCCCTCCGTACCGGGCCCGCTGTCCAGCATCACCAGCGGCAGCCCGCCGTCGGCGATCCCGGCGAGCGCGTCCGCCGCCATGGAGGAGGCGATCACCCCGTCGATCGCGGCGCGCGCGGAGCCGAACGGGTCGCGGGCCGGGCCGACCCCCTCGGGTGACGGGTAGAGCACCACTCCGAAGCCGTGCGCGTCGGCCACCCGCGCCGCGCCCGCGTAGACCCGGGCGAAGTACTCGTGGGTGAGCGCGGGCACCACCAGCAGCGCGGTCCTGGTCCGGCCGAGCCGCAGGCTGCGCGCGGCCAGGTTCGGCCGGTAGTCCAGCTCGCCGGCCGCCGCGCGCACCGCCAGCGCGGTGCGCTCCGAGACCCGCCCGCGCCACTTCCCGCCGAGCACCAGCGACACCGTCGCCTGCGACACGCCGGCCACCCGCGCCACATCCCGTGAGGTGGGTCGATCGCTTCCGGCCACACCGCCCGCCACCTTCCGGAACCGGTCCCACGGCCTGGACCCGTGAGCTGCCGTCATGGTACGTATGACGCTGACGTTATACGTAACACTTGACTGGGGGAGGGGCAATGGCGAGCGGTTACGCCGACCTGCTGCGGGCCCGGCACGCGGTACGGCTGCTCGGCGGGACCCTGCTGGGACGGCTGCCCAACGGGATGTCCGCGCTGGCGATCGTGCTGTTCCTGCGCGCGCACGGCGCGGGCTACGGCCTGGCCGGCACCCTGTCCGCGCTCTACGGGCTCGCGGTGGCCCTCGGGCAGCCGCTGCTCGGACGGGCGGTGGACCGCCGGGGGCAGCCGCGGGTGATGGCCTCGGCAGCGCTGCTGGCCGCGGCCGGCTTCGCGCTGCTGGCCGTCAACGGACCGCGCCCGCTGCCGGTGGCGATCGCCGCTGTGCTGCTCGCCGGGGTCGCCACGCCGCCGCTGGAAGGCGGCCTGCGGGCGCTGTGGCCGATGGTGCTGGACCGCGAGGAGCAGGTGCAGCGGGCCTACGCGCTGGACGCGGCGGCCCAGGAGGTGCTGTTCACCCTCGGCCCGCTGCTGGTCACCGCGGCGGTCGCGGTCGCCTCGCAGGCCGCCGCGCTGGTGCTCGCCGGGCTGCTCGGCGTGGCGGGCACCCTGATCGTCGTCACCTCGGGGCCGTCCCGGCAGTGGCGCGCCCAGGCCCGCGAGCCGCACTGGCTGGGCGCGCTGCGCTCACCCGGACTGCTGGCGCTGCTGGGGTCCTGCTTCTTCGTCGGCATCGCCCTGGGCGCCTTCTCGCTGGCCGCGGTCGCCTACGGGGACGATCACGGCGGCGGTTCCGCCGCGGCGTACCTGCTGGCCGCCAACGGGGCCGGCGCGCTGGTCGGCGGGCTCGTCTACGGCGGGCGCTCGTTCGCCGGCGCCCCCGAGCGGCGGCTGCGGCTGCTCGCGGTGGGCCTGGCGGCCTGCTACCCGCCGCTGCTGCTGGTCCCCGCGCTGGGCTGGATGCTGCCGCTCGCCGCGCTGGCCGGGCTCTTCCTGGCGCCCACCCTCGCGTGCGGCTTCCTGGTGGTCGACCGCCACGCCCCGCCGGGCACGGTGACGGAGGCGTTCTCCTGGGTGGTGACCGCGATGGGGGTCGGCGCGGCGCTCGGCACGGCGGTCGCCGGGGTGGTCGCGCAACACGTCGGAACCTCCGCGGGATTCGGTGTTTGCGCGGTGTGCGGTGCCGTGGCGCTGGGCGTACTGCTGTCGACCGGGCGAATCCTGACGGTGCGGGAGGTCGAAACCGATCGGGGTGTTGCGGAAAAAGATCCAAACCGTGGCCCCGATCCCCGTTTCAGCACGTCGCATCAGGCGTAATGTTCAGACATGGACCGCCGCATTTTCGGGCTGGAGAACGAGTACGGCGTCACATGCACGTTCAGGGGACAGCGGCGTCTGTCCCCTGACGAGGTGGCGCGGTACCTCTTCCGCCGTGTCGTGTCATGGGGCCGCAGCAGCAATGTTTTCCTCCGCAATGGGGCCCGCCTCTATCTCGACGTCGGCTCGCACCCGGAGTACGCCACTCCCGAGTGTGACAACGTCACCGAACTCGTCACGCACGACAAAGCCGGTGAACGCATCCTTGAGGGCCTTCTGGTGGACGCCGAGCGGCGCCTGCACGAGGAGGGCATCGCGGGTGATGTCTACCTGTTCAAGAACAACACCGACTCGGCCGGCAACTCCTACGGTTGCCACGAGAATTACCTGGTCGCCCGGCACGGCGAATTCTCCCGGCTGGCGGACATCCTCATTCCGTTCCTCGTCACCCGTCAGTTGCTGTGCGGCGCGGGCAAGGTGCTGCAGACCCCGCGCGGCGCGGTCTTCTGCGTGAGCCAGCGCGCCGAGCACATCTGGGAGGGCGTCAGCTCGGCGACCACCCGGTCCCGTCCGATCATCAACACCCGTGACGAGCCGCACGCCGACGCCGAGCGGTACCGCCGGCTGCACGTCATCGTCGGGGACTCCAACATGTCGGAGACCACGATGCTGCTCAAGGTCGGCGCCACCGACCTGGTGCTGCGGATGATCGAGGCCGGCACCGTGATGCGCGATCTGACGCTGGAGAACCCGATCCGGGCCATCCGCGAGGTCAGCCACGACATCACCGGCCGCCGCAAGGTCCGGCTCGCCTCCGGCCGGGAGGCGTCCGCGCTCGACATCCAGCAGGAGTACTACTCCAAGGCCGTCGAGTTCTGCGAGCGCCGCGGCATCCGCAGCGGTGTCATCGACCAGGTCCTGGAGCTGTGGGGCCGCGCCCTGGAGTCGATCGGCAGCGGCGACCTGTCGAAGATCGGCACCGAGATCGACTGGGTGATGAAGTACCAGCTCATCGAGCGCTACCGGAACCGCGACAACATCACCATGTCCCACCCGCGGGTCGCGCAGATAGACCTCGCCTACCACGACATCCACCGCCGCCGCGGGTTGTACTACCTGCTGGAGCGGAAGGGTCAGGCCAAGCGGATCTGCAGCGACCTGAAGATCTTCGAGGCCAAGTCGGTGCCGCCGCAGACCACCCGGGCCCGGCTGCGCGGTGACTTCATCCGGCGCGCCCAGGAGCAGCGCCGCGACTTCACCGTCGACTGGGTGCACCTGAAGCTGAACGACCAGGCGCAGCGCACCGTGCTGTGCAAGGACCCGTTCCGGTCGGTGGACGACCGGGTGGAGAAGCTGATCGCCGGGATGTGACCCGGAAGGATGCGACCGGTGTGAGGTGACCGGGCGTATCCACCACAGCATCCACACAGGCCCCGTGCGTATCTCGTACGGGGCCTGTCGCACGCCGTAGGGTATGGGGCTGTACTTGTGTTCCCCCCATGATCCACCCGTCAGTCCCCAGCACGCCCCCCACCCCGACGACAGTAACGAGGAACTCCGTGCGCCGACGCTCAGCACTGCTCGCAGTCCCCGCGCTCATGCTCACCGCCGCCGGCTGCGGCAAAGACAGCAAGAGCGGGTCGGCGAAGTCCAGTTCGACGCCCTCGACGACGTCCTCGACGACGCCGCCCACGTCGCCGACCACCTCCGCGACCCCGAAGGCGGAAATCGTCTCCGGCCCGGTGCCGGCGATCACCGCGGGCACGGCCTTCGACCAGAAGCCGACCATCGCCAAGGGCACCGGCACCCCCTCCACCAAGCTCGCCGTCAAGACGGTGATCAAGGGCGACGGGCCGAAGATCGTCAGCGGCGACTACGTCCAGGTCAACTACCTGGGCCAGATCTGGAACACCGCGAAGGTCTTCGACACCTCCTTCGGCAAGAGCCCGTACACCAACGTGATCGGCCAGGGAAAGCTCATCCCGGGCTGGGACCAGGGCCTGGTCGGCCAGCAGGTGAAGAGCCGGGTGGAGATGGCGATCCCGCCGTCGCTGGGCTACGGCAGCAGCGGCAACTCGCAGGCCGGCATCAAGGGCACCGACACGCTGGTGTTCGTCATCGACGTGCTCAACCGCTTCAACGGGAAGAGCTCGTCGACCGGGAAGGTGGTGCCGCAGACCAATGCGGACCTGCCGAAGTCCGGCACCAACACCGACGGCAAGATCCCGTCGCTGACCATCCCGAAGGGCGTCAAGGCCCCCACCAAGCTCGTCTCCGAGTACATCCTCGAAGGCGACGGCCCGGTGATCAAGTCCACCGACGCGGTGCTGGCGCAGTACCAGGGCAAGGTGTGGAGCACCGGCAAGGAGTTCGACTCCAGCTACAGCCGCGGCGAGCTGGCGGCCTTCGAGCTGAGCCAGCTCATCCAGGGCTGGCAGCAGGGCCTGGTCGGGAAGAAGGCCGGCAGCCGGGTGCTGCTGGTGACGCCGGGCTCGCTCGCCTACGGTGCCAACCCGCCCTCGGGCAGCGGCATCCCGAAGAACGCGACGCTGGTGTTCACGCTCGACGTGCTGGCCATCCTGTGAGGTCTGCAAGACTGTCCAGGTTGCCCGCAACAGCACAAGGAGCACCGCAGTGAGCATCGACAAGCCCGAGATCGACTTCCCGGGCGGCGAGCCGCCGGCCGACCTGGAGGTCAAGGACATCTGGGAGGGCGACGGCCCGGTCGCGAAGGCCGGCGACACCGTCTCCGTCCACTACGTCGGCGTGGCGTTCTCCACCGGCGAGGAGTTCGACGCGAGCTGGAACCGCGGTACGCCGCTTCAGTTCCAGCTCGGTGTCGGCCAGGTCATCGCCGGCTGGGACCAGGGCGTGCAGGGCATGAAGGTCGGCGGCCGCCGCCAGCTGACCATCCCCTCGCACCTCGCCTACGGCGACCGCGGCGCCGGCGCCGCGATCCGCCCGGGTGAGACCCTGATCTTCGTCTGCGACCTGGTCGCCGTCTGACCCCCCTTTCGGTGTCGACGGTCGATCATGCTCGGCCCCGCCTTCGTCGGGGCCCGCGCGTGTTCTTCCTTCCGACACCGGCGCGCCCTCTGGCTCGCGCACCGGGGCGACCTGGACACGTTCACGTGTGAACCCAGGGCGCTGCCCGTGACCGCGGCCCCCGCCCACCCGGCGGGGGCCGCGGTTTTGGGTCGACGCCCAGGAGCGGTACGGTCAGCGGCGAGGGCGCAAACGGAGGGCTTGCAGATGGCGATTGCCAAGGCTGAGCGGTTGATGAACCTTGCGCTGTGCCTGATGAACACCCGGCGCCCGGTCAGCAAGCGTGAGCTGCGCGCGTCGATCGAGGCGTACCACGAGGTCACCTCGGACGAGTCGTTCAACCGGATGTTCGAGCGCGACAAGGACGACCTGCGCGAACTCGGCCTGGTCATCGACACCGTGGAGAGCATCGACGGCGACTTCGGGTACCTCGCCCGCAGCGACCGCAACCGGCTGCCGGACATCGCCCTGGACCCGGAGGAGGCCGCCGCGCTCGCGCTGGCCGCGAAGGTCTGGCAGCAGGCGCGGCTCGCCGAGGCCGCCAGCGGGGCGCTGCAGAAGCTGCGCGCGGCCGGTGTGCCGTACGAGGACGCCACCAGCGCGCTGGAGCCGCGGATTCCGGCCCCGGAGCCGGCCTTCGAGGCACTGATGGTCGCCACCCGTGAGCGCAAGGCGGTCGCCTTCGACTACCGCAAGGCGAACGCGGTACGGCCCGAGCCGCGGCTGGTCGAGCCGTGGGCGCTGGAGTGCTGGCGCGGCCACTGGTACCTGGCCGGCCACGACCGCGACCGCGGCGACGTCCGGGTCTTCCGGCTGTCGCGGATCTCCGGCCGGGTCAAGGTGCGCGGGGCGTTCACCGCCGAGGTGCCCGACCACATCGACGTCCGTGAGACCGTGGCCCGTTGGGCCGGTGAGGGCGCCACCGCCGCCACCGCGCGGATCAGGCTGCGCCGGGACAGCGGCTACCCGCTGCGCGCCCGCGCGGTCGCCACCACCCCGGTCGACGCGGACTGGGACGAGCTGGAAGTCCCGTACGGGCACGGCCTGGACGCCTGGCTCGCGGAGTTCGGCCCCGACGTGGTCGTGGTGGCCCCCGACGAGCTGCGCGCGGACCTGGTGGACCGGCTGCGCGCGGTGGCGAAGGGCTAGGCGATGGCCGAGACATCCCTTCGGGGCCCTGTGCGGACCCGGCCCGAGCGACCTGTGAGCCAGTGGGGGAGTGACCGATGAGCAACGCGATCGACCAGACCCGCAGGATGCTGTCCCTGGTGACGTATCTGCGCGAGCGGCCCGGGGCGCGGGTGAGCGAGGTGGCGCGGGCCTTCGGGGTCAGCGAGGCCGAGCTGATCGGCGACCTGAACGTGCTGCCGCTGTGCGGCACCAGCTTCAGGGGCGGCGACCTGCTGGACATCGACACCGACGGCGAGCGGATCTGGTGGCACAACCCGGGCACCGCCGACGACGTGGCGCAGCCGCTGCGGCTGGCCGCCGACGAGGCGACCGCGCTGCTGGTCGCCGCCCGTGCGGTGGCGAACCTGCCGGGGCTGCGCGAGGGCGACCGGCAGGCGTTGCAGCGGGCCGCCGCGAAGCTGGAGACGGCGGCCGGTGAGGCGGCCGGGGCGAGCGGGCGGCTGTCGGTGACGTTCGAGTCGGAGGGCAGCGTGTTCGCCACCGTGGACCGCGCGCTGACCGAGCGCCGCCGGCTGTGGATGCGCTACTACTCGCCGGCCCGCGACACCCTCACCGACCGCGAGGTGGACCCGATCCGGCTCTTCGCGGTCGGCCACACCTATGTGGAGGGCTGGTGCCGGCTGTCGGAGGACCGCCGCACCTTCCGGCTGGACCGGGTCGCCGAGATCCGGCTGCTCGACGAGCCGTCCGACCCGCCGCGGATGGAGCCGCGCGACCTGTCGCAGGGGTTGGTGCAGCCGGCCGGCGACGACCCCGAGGTGGTGGTCGAGGTGGGGCCCGGCGGCCGCTGGGTCGCGGAGTACTACCCGCACGACAGCGCCGAGGAGCTGCCCGACGGCGGTCTGCGGATCACCCTGCGCACGCCCGACCCCGGTTCGCTGCGGCGGCTCGCGCTGCGGCTGGGCCGCGACGGCCGGATCGTCTCCCCGCCCGACCTCGCCGACGGCGCCCGCGAAGCGGCGGTGCGGGCCCTGGCCGCCTACGGTGAGTGAGGGGACGAGCGGCGGTACGGCCCCGGTGGAGTGCCCGCCGCAGAACGGCCCGCAGTCGCCGTCGCCACCGCCGTCGGCGTCCGCGGTGCCCGCCGTGCCCGCCGTCCTGTTCCGCGCGAACTGCACGCACTGCCGCAGCAGCTTCGAACTGGACGCCGCGGCCCTGCGGCTGGCCATCGGCGCCTCGTCCCGCACCACCTTCTACTCCTTCACCTGCCCCGAGTGCGGGGAGGCGGTCCGCAAGCCGGCGGGGGAGCGGATCATCGAGCTGCTCACCGGCGGCGGGGTCCCCACGATGCGGCTGACCGGCCGCTGAGGCCCCGCACGGGGCGATCGCACCCGGCCGGGCCGTCCACCGATAGGCTCGCGGCCCATGTGGTGGCTTTTTCTCTACGTCGGCCTGTCGACCGCGGGGCTCCTGGTGCTGGGGGTGCTGGCGGTACGCGTCTTCGCGGCCGTCCAGGCGCTCGCCCACCAGGTCGCCGCCAGCACCGAGGCGCTGACCGCGGCGAGCGAGCGGTTGCGGCGGGCGGCCCGGCCGTTGGCCGAACGGACCGGAGAGATCTCGCGGCCCTGAGCCCTGCCGCGATTCCGGCAGGTGAGGGTACTCTGGCCCGGGCGGCCCGCGAACGACGCGCGGCTCGGGCCGCAGCCGGATGGACGACGGTGCTCTCTCCGCCGTTCACCGCCGCGCGCTACGATCACTGCGCGGCACGGCTCCGGGCACCCGCCCGGCTCCGCACCGCGGACGCACGGACCACGCCGCCAAGGTGAGAAGGTAGACCTCTTATGCTCGGCAACCTCAAGCCCCTGGAAATCCTCCTCATCGTCGCCGTCATCGTCGTCCTGTTCGGTGCGAAGAAGCTTCCGGACCTGGCGCGTTCGGTCGGCAAGTCCGCCCGCATCCTCAAGAGCGAGGCCAAGGCGATGAAGAACGACCACGCGTCGTCCTCGGCCGAGGAGCCCGCCGCGCCGCAGACCGCCGCTCGTACCATCCAGTCCGCCCCGGGCGACACCGCCAGCGCCCGCCCGGTGAGCGAGCCGGAGCGCACCACCAGCCAGAGCTGATCCGAGACCGATTACCGCGTCCGGCCGTCCCCTGCGGCGGCCGGCGACAGGTGAAGGACCAAGCCGGGACCGGTCGCGCCGGTGACGGCTGCCGCACGAGACGAGGACGTGGGTGCTCAAGACTGCCCGCAAGCAGACCAAGGACCCCGAGGGCCGGATGCCCCTCGCGGACCATCTGCGTGAGCTGCGCAACAGGCTGTTCAAGTCGGTCTTGGCGATCCTCGTTGTCACGATCGTGGCAGCGGTGTTCTACAAGCACATCATCGAGCTGCTCCAGCACCGCATTCCGGCCGGTGTGCGCTGCGTGAACGGCGCGATGCCCGCGTCGCAGCAGAAGGAGCACACCGAGGCGTGCGCGCAGATGACCGTCAGCGGTCTGCTGGGCGGTTTCTCGATCGCGCTGAAGGTCTCGCTGATGGCCGGCGTGGTCGTCTCCTCCCCGGTGTGGCTCTACCAGCTGTGGGCGTTCCTCGCGCCCGGCCTGCACAAGAGCGAGAAGCGCTACACGCTGGGCTTCGTCGCCGCCGGCGTGCCGCTGTTCCTGGCGGGTGCGGTGCTCGCCTACGCGATCCTGCCGCAGACCGCGCGGATCATGATCGGCTTCGTGCCGAGCGACACCACCAACCTGCTGCCGCTCGACGACTTCCTGGACCTGGTGGCCCGGATGATCGTCGTGTTCGGCCTCGCCTTCGAGCTACCACTCGTGCTGGTGCTGCTGAACTTCACCGGGATAGTGACCGGGCGCCGGATGCTGGGCTGGTGGCGCGGGATGGTCATCGGCATCACCGTCTTCGCCGCGGTCGCCACGCCGACGGGCGACCCGCTGACCATGTCGCTGCTGGCCGCGCCGATCGTGCTGCTGTACTTCCTGGCGATGGGTGTCTGCTTCTTCAACGACCGGCGCCGTGACCGGCGCCGCGCGGCCGACCCCGATTTCGGGCTCGACCCCGATGAGGCTTCCGGCCTCGACTACGTGCCCGAGCAGGTCGATGCGCAGGCGTTCGACGCGGATGCCGAGCGGCGGACCGCGGACGACGACTACGACGACGCGACCTGAGCGGATTCCTCTGCCGCGGGTGCGGTTCCCCGCCGTGACGGTTCCGGTCCGCTGCCGGGTGCGCCCGGTGGCGGGCTGGTCGCGCGGTTCCCCGCGCCCCTGAGCAGGTGCGGCTGCTTCGCAGCGCACCGCCGCGGAACCGGGGGCCGTAGGGCACCGTGCGGGGCAGCGGGATGGTGCCCGGATCTACCGCGGGGGGTCCGCGGAACGATATCGTCGCGCCGGTGACCAGCGAGATCACCCTTTTCGTCAACCCGTCCGCCGGCCGCGGGCGGGGTGCCAAGGCGGCGCAGCCGGCCGCCCGGGAACTCAGGGCGGCCGGCTTCGCCGTCCGCACGGTGGTCGGCACCGACGCGGGGGACGCGCTCGTCCGGGCCCGCGCCGCGGTCACCCGCGGGACGGGGGCCCTCGTGGCGGTCGGCGGCGACGGCCTGGTGTCGCTGGCGCTCCAGGCCGTGGCGGGCACGGCCACCCCGCTGGGCGTGGTCGCGGTCGGCACCGGCAACGACTTCGCGCGGGTCAACGGCCTGCCGGTGCGGGACCCGGCCGCCGCGGGCCGGGTCGTCGCACGGGCGCTGACGGAGGGCCGTACGAGGTCGCTGGACCTCGGGCGGGTCGGCGGCGGGCCGGGCGGCCACCGCTGGTTCGGCACGGTGCTCGCCTCCGGCTTCGACTCGCGGGTCAACGACCGCGGCAACCGGATGCGCTTCCCCGGCGGCCGTTTCCGGTACGACGTGGCGATGCTCGCGGAACTGGCCGCGCTGCGCCCGATCCGCTACACCGTCGCCTTCGACGACACCGACGAGCGGGAACTGGAGGCGACCCTCATCGCGGTCGGCAACGGCTCCTCCTACGGCGGCGGCATGCGGATCTGCGCCGACGCGCAGATGGACGACGGGCTCTTCGACGTGTGCGTGGTCGGCCCGTGCAGCCGCACCACGCTGCTGCGGGTCTTCCCGCGGGTCTACCGCGGCACCCACCCCAGCCACCCGGTGGTCACCGTGCACCGTGCCGCGCGGGTGCGGCTGGCCGCGGTCGGCGTCACCGGATACGCCGACGGGGAGCCGGTCGGGCCGCTCCCGCTGACCGCGCAGACCGTGCCGGGCGCGCTGCGGCTGCTGGTCTGAACGGCGCTCGGACCAGCGCGCGGGGATGCCGCGGCGGGCCCGGAACCGTATCCGGGAGAGCAGCCGGGCGGTAAAGGTCACGCACGGTGTCGGTGCCCCCGGGTAGGCTCGTGCGGGAGATGACCGATGAGATGTCGCCAGCCGAGCGCTACGCCGCCAGCCGTCGCCGCGCTGAAGAGAACGCCACCGCGCTCGCGCAGTTCCGCGAGCTGTACGAGTTCGGCCTCGACCCGTTCCAGATAGACGCCTGCCGCGCCCTTGAGGGCGGCAGCGGCGTCCTGGTCGCCGCGCCCACCGGCTCGGGAAAGACCATCGTCGGCGAGTTCGCCGTCCACCTGGCCCTGGCCGAGGGCCGCAAGTGCTTCTACACCACGCCCATCAAGGCCCTGTCCAACCAGAAGTACAACGACCTGGCGAAGCGCTACGGCGCCGACAAGGTCGGCCTGCTCACCGGCGACAACAGCGTCAACGGCGACGCGCCCGTGATCGTCATGACCACCGAAGTCCTGCGCAACATGCTCTACGCGGGTTCTCCCGCACTCGAGGGCCTCGGCTACGTGGTGATGGACGAGGTGCACTACCTCTCCGACCGCTTCCGCGGCGCCGTGTGGGAAGAGGTGATCATCCACCTGCCGCAGTCGGTGACCCTGGTGTCGCTGTCCGCGACCGTCTCCAACGCCGAGGAGTTCGGCGACTGGTTGGACACCGTCCGCGGCGACACCAAGGTGATCGTCTCCGAGCACCGGCCGGTGCCGCTGTGGCAGCACGTCCTGGCCGGGCGGCGGATGTACGACCTGTTCGAGGAGAAGTCCGGGCCCGCCGACCCCGGCGGGCGCCGCGAGGTCAACACCGACCTCGAACGCCTGGCCCGGATGGAGAACCAGCGCACCTACCCGCGCGGCAAGCGCGGCCGGGAGGCGGACCGGGAGCGCGAGCGGCGTTCCCGCAGCCGGATCTGGACGCCCAGCCGGGCCGAGGTGATCGACCGGCTCGACAACGAGGGCCTGCTGCCCGCGATCACCTTCATCTTCAGCCGGGCCGGCTGCGAGGCCGCCGTCCAGCAGTGCCTGTACGCGGGCCTGCGGCTGAACAACGACGAGGCCAGGGCCCGGGTGAGGTCCATCGTCGAGGAGCGCACCCGCGCCATCCCCGACGAGGACCTGCACGTCCTGGGCTACTTCGAGTGGCTGGAGGGCCTGGAGCGCGGCATCGCCGCCCACCACGCCGGCATGCTGCCCACCTTCAAGGAGGTGGTCGAGGAGCTGTTCGTCAAGGGCCTGGTCAAGGCGGTGTTCGCCACCGAGACACTGGCGCTGGGTATCAACATGCCGGCCCGCTCGGTGGTGCTGGAGAAGCTGGTGAAGTGGAACGGCGAGACCCACGCCGACATCACCCCCGGCGAGTACACCCAGCTCACCGGCCGCGCCGGGCGGCGCGGCATCGATGTCGAGGGCCACGCGGTGGTGCTGTGGCAGCGCGGCTTCGACCCGACCGCCGTCGCCGGCCTGGCCGGCACCCGCACGTACCCGCTGCGCTCGTCCTTCAAGCCGTCGTACAACATGGCGGTCAACCTGGTCGGCCAGTTCGGGCGGCACCGCTCCCGGGAGCTGCTGGAGACGTCGTTCGCGCAGTTCCAGGCGGACCGCTCGGTGGTCGGCATCTCCCGGCAGGTGCAGCGCAACGAGGAAGGGCTCGACGGCTACCAGGAGTCGATGACCTGCCACCTCGGCGACTTCGACGCCTACATGCGGCTGCGCCGCGAGCTGAAGGAGCGCGAGGCGGAACTGTCCCGGCAGGGCGCCGCGCAGCGCCGGGCAGCCGCCTCGGACGCGCTGGAGAAGCTGAAGCCCGGCGACATCATCCATGTGCCGGCCGGGAAGTACGCCGGCCTGGCGCTGGTGCTGGACCCGGGGGTGCCCGCCGGGCGGGCCGCCGGCCCCCGGCGCGGCGAGGAGTACCACGACGGG
Source organism: Streptomyces sp. NPDC088194 (assembly GCF_040702025.1). Lineage (NCBI taxonomy): Bacteria > Bacillati > Actinomycetota > Actinomycetes > Kitasatosporales > Streptomycetaceae > Streptomyces > Streptomyces sp. NPDC088194. Next base: position 24,115 of record NZ_JBFBIV010000093.1, read on the forward strand.
CCGCGCCCGCTGGTGCTCACCGCCGAACGCCAGGTCAAGCGGCTGGCGCAGATGGACTTCCCGGTGCCCGTCGAGGCGCTGGACCGGATGCGCATCCCCAAGTCGTTCAACCCGCGCAGCCCGCAGTCCCGGCGCGACCTCGCCTCGGCGATGCGCACCAAGGCCGGCACCGCCGGCTGGGCGGCGCCGGCCCGGCACCGCAAGCAGCGTTCGGCCGCTGCCGACGACACCGAGATCGCCCGGCTGCGCAGCGAGATCCGCGCGCATCCCTGCCACGGCTGCGCCGACCGTGAGGACCACGCCCGGTGGGCCGAGCGGTACCACCGACTGCGCCGCGACACCCAGCAGTTGGAGCGGCGGATCGAAGGCCGTACCAACACCATCGCGCGGACCTTCGACCGGGTCTGCGCGGTGCTGGCCGAGTTGGACTACCTCGACGGCGACACCGTCACCCCCGAGGGGCGCCGGCTGGCCCGGCTCTACGGCGAACTCGACCTGCTGGCCAGCGAATGCCTGCGGGACGGCGTGTGGGACGGCCTCGGCCCGGCCGAACTCGCCGCGTGCGCATCGGCGTTGGTCTACGAGTCCCGGCAGTCCGACGACGCCGTGATGCCGAAACTCCCGACCGGCAACGCGAAGGCGGCGCTCGGCGAGATGGTGCGGATCTGGGGCCGGCTGGACGCGTTGGAGGAGGACCACCGGATCAACCAGACCGAGGGCGTGGGCCAGCGCGAGCCCGACCTCGGCTTCGCGTGGCCCGCGTACCGCTGGGCGTCCGGCCACGGCCTGGACGCGGTGCTCTCCGACGCCGACATGCCCGCGGGGGACTTCGTGCGCTGGTGCAAGCAGCTCATCGACGTGCTGGGCCAGATCGGCAACGCGGCGCCCGAGGGCAGCCCGGTGCGGCGCAACGCCCGCAAGGCGGTGGACGGGCTGCTGCGCGGCGTGGTGGCGTACTCCTCGGTCGGGTGAACTTCGCCACGCCGCGTTGACGGCGGCGGCGGGCCGCCCGATCCGGGCCGGTCCGCCGCCGCCGTCCGCCGAGCCCTCGCCAACTCCCCGGCGGCCTGCCGCGACTTGGGCCCGCCACGGGTTTCCCGGACACCGCCGTGACCTGCCACTCGGCGCGTTCCACCGGCTCTGAGCTGTGCGGATCGTGTGAGAACACGGTTCCGTTTTATGGGGCGTTTACCAGAACACTGCTTGGCTGAGGCGAATGTATTTGCCATCAATCAGCGATAGCAGGGAAGCGGTACCTGCGTGAGCAGTCAACCCCCCACCAGCACGCGCCAGGACAGCGGCCAACGAGAGGCGGCAACAGGAGGACCGGAGACCGCGCCGTTTCCCTCGGCGGTCAGGACCCCCGGCAAGCGGGTCAACGGCATCGACGGGCTGCGCACGCTGGCCGTGCTGCTCGTCATCGTCTACCACTTCAACCCGGACAAGCTGCCCGGTGGCTCCATCGGTGTGGACGTCTTCTACACCATCAGCGGTTTCGTGATCACCCGGTTGCTCATCGCGGAGTTCGCCAGGACCGGCGACATCAGCCTGCGGCAGTTCTACCGCCGCCGCTGGCTGCGGCTGGTGCCCGCGCTCCTGGTGGTCTGCGCCGTGACCGCGCTGCTGAGCTTCGCTCCGGTGCAGTCCTTCCGGCACGGCGTCTCGGCGGCCCTGCTGGCCGCCTTCTCGCTGGTCAACCTGGTCCGCGCGGCCCAGTCCGGCGCCTACACCGGTGTGACCGCCCCCCTCGGGCACACCTGGTCGCTCGGCGTCGAGGAGCAGTTCTACCTGCTGTGGCCGCCGGTGCTGCTCCTGCTGCTGCGCCGGCTCAAGGCCCGTACGGTGCTGATCGCCGCGGCCGTGCTCACGCTGCTGCCCGTGCTGTGGCGCTTCCACCTGTGGAACGCCGAGGCCGCGCACCGCATCTACAACGGGCCCGACACCCGCGCCGACCAGCTGCTGGCCGGTGCGGTGCTGGCGATCGTGCTCGCCCGGCTCGCCCCGGACGACCCCTGGCGGGAGACGTTGCGGACCTGGTCGGCGCGGCTGTGGGTGCCCGCGTTCGCGCTGCTGGGCCTGATGGCCTGGCAGCTGCAGATCACCGGCGACAGCGCGTGGATCGCGCCGGAGTACACCATCGGCTTCCTCGTCACCGCGCTGCTCGCCGTGGTGCTGCTGACCTCGCTGGAACTCCTGCCGGGCTCGCCGCTGAACAGGGTGCTCTCGCTCGCCCCGCTCGCCTGGATCGGCCGCAACCTCAGCTACGGGCTCTACCTGTGGCACTACCCGCTGATGCACCTGCTGAGCGACCTGGGTGTCGAGCGCATGCTCTTCCCCTCCACGCTGCTCGCCACCTTCATCATGGCGCTGGCCTCCTACTTCCTCGTGGAGGAGCCGTGCCGGCGCATCAAGCAGCGCGGCCGCGGCCGTGGCACGCCGACCGGGCGGAGCGGGGGAGGGCTGCGCACACCGGAGCAGGTCCTGCCGACGTCGGTGGGTGCCCCGGGCCGGGCCCGGTAGCAACTCGCGCCCCGGGCGGCCCTGTTCTCGCCCCCGTCACTCGGGTTGCAGGCGGGCCGGCCGGCATCGTCGCCGGGGGCCGGTGACTCGCGCGGATCGGGCCCGCGGGCCCGCGGGGTTCGCGTAGGTTCTGGCGCATGGCCACTACGGTGCGGCTCAGTCCGCTGCTTGAGGAGCATTCGAGGGCGCTCGGCGTCGACCTCGGGTACTTCGTCGTCGTGTACGCGGTGGTGGCGTTCTCCACGCACACGGATGTGCGCGGCTGGTGGGCGTTGGCGGTGCTGGGGTCGGTGGTGGTCTTCCACTGGCTCCAGATGCGGTTCCTGGTGAAGCTGGTCTTCGACGACCAGGGCGTCACCATCCAGCGGGTGGTGCGCCGCAGGCGCTTCGCCTGGGCGGGCATCGCCGGCCTGGTCTACTCCGAGCGCGGGTCGGGCACCGCGAACACCCCTTCCACGTACCAGTTGCGGCTGGTGCTGCGCGGGCAGGAACCGCCACTGGGCCGGTTCCTGACCCAGGTGCAGCGCCAGGACTACTGCGGGGGACCGGTGCTGATGGCGCCGGCCACCCTCGACGACGACGGCGAGAGCAAGGGCGACCACCAACGGCGCCTGGTCCTCAAAGAGTTGGAGGAGCACGGCTTCCCTCCTCCGGCGATGAAGCCGTGGGAGTTCCGCACCCCGCGGTTCAGCGCCCGGGCGCTGACCGCGGCCGTCGCGATGGACCTGCGCGGCACCCATGCGGTGGCCGTACGGCACGGCGCGGGGGTCGCCGCGGAGGAACGGCCGCTGCTGGCCCGTACGTTGCCGGAACTGGCCGAGGCGAACGGCGGGGCGGACACCACGTTGCGCGAACCGGACTTCGTCAGCTTCTTCTTCGAGGGCCCGGCGGCGGCCGATCACGCGGCGGCGTTCCTGGCCGCGGCGCGCGAGGTCGTGCCCGCGCACTGGGGGGTGACGGCGGGGACGCTGCCGGCGGAGGAGGAGCCGTCGGGAGTGGCGGCGCCCGGTGCGATGGGGCCCGCGGGGGCCAGGGCCGCGGCGCCCGCGTCCGTCTCCGCAGTGGCCGAGCGCGAGGAGGATGCCCGGTGAACCGCCGTCTGCCGTGGTGGAGTTGGGGTTTCGTGGCGGGCGGGGTGGCCGGCTTCCTCGGGCTGGTCACCCACTGGTTCAGCACGGTGCCGCCGAGCGGGGCGCCACTGGGCACCGGTGGCCATGGCTACGGCGCGTTCTCGGTCCACTGGCTGGGGGTGCTCGGGCCGGTGTTCATGCTGCTGGAGGGCGGGCGCTGGTTCGGGGCGCTGCGCGGCTGGTGGCGGGTCCCGGCGCTGTCCGACTGGCGGCGCGGCGGCTCCCGCCCGGCGGATCGGACGGCTCCGGTGGCTTCGGCCGCGTCCCCCGCTTCCTCGGCGGACTCCGCTTCCCCCGCGTCCCCCGTCTCCTCGGCGGACTCCGCTCCCCAGGACGACAGTGACCCGGGTGAGGGCGCCGGCCCCGGCGGGCTGATCGGCCTGGCTGCCCTCGTCCTGCTCGGGATCTGCCGCGCGGCCGTGCCGACCCACCTCACCGTCTTCGCCATCGGCGGTACCGACCCCGGCCGCCGGGACATGGCGTACGCCGTCCACGTCGACTTCGGCTTCTGGTGCATGCTGGTCGGCTCGCTGCTCTTCGTCGCCTGCGGCGCGCTCGGCTGGTTCACCCGCGAACGGATCTTCCGCCGCCCCTCGTCCGTGCCCGTCCCGGACTAGGCCCGGACCAGGCCCGGACCAGGGCCGGATCAGGGGCCGGACCGGAGCCCAGCCTTCGGGGGGCGAGGCGTTCACGCGGGCGCGCGCCTGGCAAGGGTGCGTCGCGGGGGACGGTCCGGTTCCGGTCAGCTTCGATAATGCTCCGGGGAAGGGCGGCGGAAGGAGCGGGGATGGCGGAGACGTTCAAGCGGCGCACACCGAGCCAGTGGGGTGAGGGGGCCGCGCTGAAGACGGAGATCCTGTCGGCGGCGGCGCGGCTGCTGGCGGCGGCCGGGCGCGAGGACGCGGTGTCGTTGCGCGCCGTCGCCAGGGAGGTCGGGATCTCCGCACCCAGCATCTACCTGCACTTCAAGGACCGTTCCGACCTGGTGGCGGCCGTGACGCAGCAGGCGTACGAGACGCTGGTCGCCGACCTGCACGCGACATGGGACCGGCAGGAGCACTCCGGGCCGCCGGCCGCGCTGCGCGCGATGGCCCACCGGTACTGCGGGTTCGCGCTGGAGAACCCGACGCGCTACCGGCTGATGTTCGGTCTTGAGCGGGTCACGGCGCCGCGCGAGCAGTCCCCGCAGCACCCGGTGTGGCTGCTGTACGGGGTGTGGCAGGACGCGGTGGCCGCCTGCCGCACCGCCCGGCCGGGTGCGGAGCGGGACCGCAAGGACGCGCTGCTGCTGTGGTCCGCCCTGCACGGGATCGTGGCCATCACGATGGCCCTGCCCTTCGAGGCGGACCTGGAGAGCATCGCGCACCGCGCGGACGACCTGCTCGACCGCGTGATGGCCGAATAGCGACGACGGCGCCCTCCGTGGTGTTGATGTGACGCACGGTGTCGATATCGTTGCCCATGGCACCTAACGCCGTTAGGGATGTTGGGTGGCCACTCCTGCCGAGGAGGCACGTATGGCCGAGATCTCGACGGTCACGCCGTCCGAACACCTCGAACACCCCGACTACCCGATGCCCCGAGCGGCCGGGTGTCCCTTCGACCCGCCGCCCGCACTGCTGACCCTGCAAGAGCAGAAGCCGCTCGCCCGGGTGCGTATCTGGGACGGCACCAGCCCCTGGCTCGTCACCCGGTACGACCACATGCGGGCCCTGCTCGGCGACGCGCGGCTGAGCGCCGACACCGCGAACCCCGGCTACCCGTACCGCAACGCGGCGGGCCGGGCCGGCGACCAGATCCGGCGGACCTTCCTCACGATGGACGACCCGGAGCACGCGCGGCTGCGGCGCATGGTGACCGCTCCCTTCGCCATCAAGAACGTCGAGGCGCTGCGGCCGTCCGTGCAGACCATCGTCGACGGGCTGATCGACCGCCTGCTCGACGGCCCGCGGCCGGTCGACCTCGTCGAGGCGTTCGCGACGCCGGTGCCCAGCCTGGTCATCTGCGAACTGCTCGGAGTGCCGTACGACGACCACGACTTCTTCCAGCGCAACACCAGGGTCATCGTCCGCCGCACCTCGACGCCCGAGGAGGTCGTCGCCGCGCAGAACGCCCTCGTCGACTACCTGGACGACCTCCTGGGTGACAAGCAGGCCCGGCCCGGCGAGGACCTGCTGTCCACGCTCGCCGGGCAGCGCGTGGACGCCGGGCAGATGACGCGGCACGAGGCCGCGCAGATGGGCGTCCTCCTGCTCAGCGCGGGACACGAGACGACGGCGAACATGATCGCGCTCGGCACGGTCGCGCTCCTGCGGCACCCGGACCAACTCGCCCTGCTGCGCGACACCGACGACCCCAAGGTGGTCGCCGCGGCGGTGGAGGAACTGCTGCGCTACCTCTCCATCGCGCACTCCGGGCGCCGCCGCGTGGCCCTCGAGGACATCGAGATCGACGGCGAGGTGATCCGCGCCGGCGACGGCGTCATCCTGGCCGGCGAGGCCGCCAACCGCGACCCGCGGGTCTTCCCCGACCCGGACCGCCTCGACGTCACCCGCGACGCCAGGCAGCACGTCGCCTTCGGCTTCGGCGTCCACCAGTGCCTCGGCCAGCCGCTGGCCCGGGTCGAGCTCCAGGTCGTCTACAGCACCCTCTACTCCCGCATCCCGACGCTGGAGTTGGCGGTGGACGCGGACCGACTGGACTACAAGCACGACGGACTGGTCTACGGCGTTTACGAACTCCCGGTCACCTGGTAGCAGTTGTCCGTCCGAAAGCGAGGTACCCCATGCGTGTCGAAGTGGAACAGCCCAAGTGCGTGGCGTCCGGGCAGTGCGTGCTGGCGGCGCCCGACGTGTTCGACCAGGACGACGAGGGCATCGTGGAGATGCTGACGGACCGGCCGGGAGCCGACCGGTACGAGGACGTGAAGGAGGCGGCCGCGCTCTGCCCCGCCGCGGCGATCCGGCTGGTGAGTGAGTGACCAGCGCTCCCCCACGCCGCGTGGTGGTCGTCGGGGCCTCGGCCGCCGGGCTGGCGGCGACCGAGACCCTGCGCCGCGACGGGTACGACGGCGCCCTGACCCTCGTCGGGTCGGAGAAGCACCTTCCCTACGACCGGCCGCCGCTGTCCAAGCAGGTCCTCACCGGGCAGTGGCCGGTCGAGCGCACCGCCCTGCGCGGGCCGGCCGACCTGGACGCCCTCGACGTGGACCTGCGGCTCGGCGTGCCGGCCGCGGCCCTCTCCGCGGCCGGCCGCACGCTGACCCTGGCGGACGGCGCCGAACTCGGCTACGACGGACTGGTCGTCTGCACCGGAGTCCGTCCGCGCCGCCTGGCCCCGTCCGGCACCGCCGGCCTCCACGTCCTGCGTGACCTGGAGGACGCCGTGGTCCTGCGGGACCGGCTGGCCGCCGGGCGGCGCCTGGTCGTGGTGGGCGGCGGGTTCCTCGGCACCGAGGTGTCCGCCGCCGCCCGCGCCCTGGGCGCCGCCGTCACGCTCGTCGAGCCGTCCGCCGTGCTCCTCGCCGACGCGCTCGGGCACCAGGTCGGCGCCCACCTGGCGCAGGTGCACCGCGACCGGGGCGTGGACCTGCGGACCGCGACGGCGGTCGCGGGGATCACCGCGGAGGAGGGCCGGGTGACCGGAGTGCGGCTGGCGGACGGAACCGTCCTCCCGGCCGACGACGTGGTCACCGCGATCGGCTCGCTCCCCAACACCGAATGGCTGCGCGGCAGCGGACTGGGCGTGGCCGACGGAGTCGAATGCGACGAGTACAGCGCCGCCGCACCCGGTGTGTACGCCGCCGGGGACGTCGCGCGATGGCTCAACCCGCTCTTCGGCACTCCGATGCGGGTGGAGCACCGTACCAACGCGGCCGAGCAGGGCATGGCCGCCGCCCGCAACCTCCTGCACCCGCAGGACGGCCGGCCCTTCGCCCCGATCCCGTACTTCTGGTCCGACCAGTACGACGTCAAGATCCAGGCGTACGGCATGCTGCGCGGCAGCGACCAGGCGCAGGTGGTGGAGGGCGACCCCGCGGACGGCCGTTTCCTCGTCGCCTACCGCTCCGGTGAGAGGGTGACGGGGGTGCTGGGGATCGGCATCCCGCCGCGCACGCTGCGCCGGTGGCGTACCGCCGTGGCCGACCGCACCGCATGGCAGGACGCGCTGACCATGGCGTGAGCGGGTGACCGGGGGCTTGGTTGCCCGGTTGCCGTCAAACGCGTGATCGGTGTCGGCGGCGACCGCGTCACCTGCTGCGACGCCCAGGGCCGGGTCAGCGTCAACGGCCACGCGCTCGATGAGACCT